>JAZFQE010000116.1:0-6274 GCA_036444955.1 Gemmatimonadales bacterium | reverse complement strand
AACTTTCCAGCCGCCTCGTCGTGGTGTACTCGCAGATCCATCTCGATTTTGTTCCTAATGGCGGTAACGTACGGCCGTCGTCGAAGTAATGAAAGTTATGGCCCAACGCCAGCCGTGGCGGGGGCGGGGGGGGGGGGCAGGAAACGAGTATTGCACTCCGACCCACCGACGCTCCGCCTTCCCGTCTTCCTTGACCCCATCACACCTTCGAGCCACCATTCAGTCGCCCGCTGCCAAAGGACGGAACTTCATGCATCCTGCCAACTACAAGTGCCCGAGATGTGGCAATGACCGGTGTGAGACCGGCGAGCTTCGAGCCGCGGGTGGGTTCTGGAGCAAGATCTTCGACGTTCAGTCGCAGAAGTTTGCCACGGTGACCTGCGAGCGGTGTCGTCACACGGATCTTTACAAAGCCGAGACAAAGATGCTCGAGAACATATTTGATCTCTTTACAAACTGATGGCGCGCAAGCGCCGGTGTGAGTGTTTCACCAGGGGTTATGGGTTGCGCTATCCCGTTCTTCTGTTGTGCTCGTCCCTTGCGGTACTCTCGTGCTTCAATCAAGAGGAGAGTGGGGAGGACCGTCCGTTTGAAAGGCCCGCAACAGCTTGGAATCCGGAGACCTACGTTGTGTACCAGACCGGTAGCCCGGTTAACGTTGATGGTGACCTGACCGAGCCAGACTGGGCCCTCGCCTCCTGGACCCACGATTTCGTAGACATCAGGGGACTCCCCGAAGCGGTGCCGTGGCTGCGCACGCGAGTGAAACTACTGTGGGACGATACGAACTTGTATATCGCCGCCGAGCTTGCCGAACCGCACGTGTGGGCCAAACTCACTGAACGCGACGCCGTCATTTACGAAGACAACGATTTCGAAGTGTTCATCGACCCCGACGGCGACTCACATGAATACTACGAGCTCGACATCAACGCGCTCGGCGCCGAACGGGATCTCATGCTAATCCGACCGTACAGGGATGGCGGTCGGGCGATCACCGATTGGGACATCAAGGGCCTGCAAAGTGGTGTGTTCGTCAGCGGCACTATCAATGATCCGTCGGATCGCGATGTGGGTTGGAGCGTCGAGATTGCGATTCCGTGGCGAGCTGTAGGGGAGGCTGCGCGCCGTCCAGCACCGCCAGAGGCAGGAGATCAGTGGAGCGTCAACTTCTCGCGCGTCCAGTGGCAGACCGAGGTCGTGGAGGGAGAATATGTGACCCAAGGGGATTCCAACGCTCCGCGCATGCCGGAAGCCAACTGGGTGTGGTCGCCACAAGGGCTGGCGGCTATGCACTATCCGGAGATGTGGGGAGTGATCCAGTTCTCTGCGAATACGATTGGAAGTGTTGTTGATGAATTTCGTCACGTCGCAGTCGATTCCGTGAAACAAACTCTCTATCAGCTGTACTACGCGCAGAGGCTGTGGTTTGAGCAACATGGTCGGTATGCACGGAGCCTGGCGGAATTGGGTCTGTTGCACATGACAATGATTCCAGGATACAGCTGGCCGCCCACAATTGTCGTAAGTCCGACCTATTTCGAGGTCGTGGTCGAGGGAAGAGGGGGAAAAATATTTACGATCACACATGAGGGACGCTTTACTCGACGGGGACCGACCGACCGCGACTAACTCAGTATGCGGGCTGGCCAATCGCTGGAGGAGCGGCGCAATGCACTTACGCGGACCGACTCCGGCGTGCCGGTGTGTCTGGGTCCGTACGAGACCGTAACGGTGGAAACGGAGTTTGCCAGCTCAGGCGCCGCAGACTGAGAGGGGGTTGAACCCCGCCCAGGGATTCGATTAAGATCCTCACCCGTCACGACCGAACACGCTGGCGACCGGTCGCTGTCAGATGACAAAACTTACATAGCTAGGTTCTACACCTAAATGTCACTACTAACGCTTGAGAACGTTGCGAAGCGATTCGGCGATGTCACCGCTGTGGACGGTGTTTCGTTTTCTGTTGACAGGGGCGAGGTCGTGGGGTTCCTTGGGCCGAACGGGGCTGGCAAGTCGACCACGATGCGCATGATTAATCAGCTCTTCGAGCCGAACTCTGGAGCAATCTGGTTTGACGGTGATCCTCTGGAAAACGCTGCGCGCGAAGCGAAGAGGCGTATCGGCTATCTGGCCGAGAACAATCCGCTCTACACCGACATGTTGGTGTGTGATTACTTGAATTTCATGGCCGAGCTCCGCGAGATCGGCAGGGGCGAGCGCCAGAGCGTTATTGACGATTCTGTCAGCGCAACGGGTCTCTCCGAGGTGTACTACCGGCCGATCGCGGAGCTCTCCAAGGGATACCGGCAGCGAGTGGGTCTTGCGCAGGCCATCCTGCACCGTCCCGATCTGCTGGTACTGGACGAGCCGACCGAGGGGTTGGACCCCAACCAGCGAGTGGAGATTCGCCGGCTGATCGAAGAATTGGGGCAAGACCGTACGGTGATGCTCTCTACGCACGTACTTCCCGAAGTGCAGCAGACTTGCACGCGCCTTCTCGTCATCCACAAGGGGAAGATTGCGGCGGATGGTGTGGTGAACGAGCTGATTGCACGGGCTACCGGTGCAGTGCAGATAACTGTCGAGGCTGCCGGCAGCGGCATCACCGACGCCCTCGGTTCACTAGATGGCGTGTATCGCATCAACGAAAGCCACCAGCAGAAGGACGGACGGGTGAATGTCTCACTCACCGCTGATGCCTCCAAAGACGTGCGGCCTGCAATCTTCCAAGCTGCGAAGAGCAAAGGCTGGACGCTTTACGAGCTACATCAGGAGGCGAGGAGCCTCGAAGATCTGTTCCAGGAGCTCACAACGGATGAAGGCGGAGCATGAGGGGCATATGGGTGGTAGCGCGGCGTGAGATCAAATCGCTTTTTGATCACGCGACCGGATATATCCTGCTGGTAGTTCTCATAGGATTCAATGACTTCCTCTTCTTTCGCCAGGCTTACTTGATCGGCGAAGCGTCGCTCCGCCCCATGTTTGAGCTGTTGCCGTGGCTACTCCTGTTTTTCGTGCCCGCCGTGACGATGCGCTCGCTCGCGGAAGATCTCCGGTCCGGTACTCTTGAGGTGGTCCTTGCTCAGCCCATCTCTGAGCTTGAACTATTGGTTGGCAAGTATGTCGGTCAATTGTTGTTTGTGTGGATAGCGTTGGGACTCACTGTCGCGGTGCCAATTGGGCTGAGCCTTGGCGCTGATTTGCAGGCTGGAGTGATAGTTGCGCAGTACGTGGGAGCCGCTCTGCTCGGAGCTGCCTTCGCAGCCGTAGGCGTTTGGGCGTCAAGCCTGACCAAGAATCAAATCACAGCGTTCATTGTGGGTACCGCTGTGATGTTCTCGCTGATACTGATCGGTTTAGAACTCTTTCTCATCGGTCTCGCACCGGCGCTGGCCGGCGTCGTTGCCAGCCTGGGCGTCGTCTCTCACTTCAAGAACATTGCGCGCGGCGTCATTGATCTGCGAGACGTGGTTTACTTCGTGACGCTCGCTGCGTTGTTCATTGTCTTTGCCTATGGGTCTCTGATGGGGCGCAAGCTCGCCCCCGGCGGCAACGCCCTCAAGCGACTCAGGCTGGGCACCGTGCTACTGGCCGCAGCAATTGTGGTGATCAATCTGTTCGGGCGGCACGTCGGGGGACGGCTCGATCTGACCCCTGGTAATGCCTACACCCTGTCTTCCGCGACAGAGAATCTTCTTGGCGAGTTGGACGATTTGGTCACGTTCAAGCTGTTCGCGTCGAGCGACCTTCCCACTGAAATTTTGCTCATCAAACGCGACGTGAACGATCTCCTTGCGGATTTTCGCTCGGCCGGCCGAGGGAAAGTCCGGCTGGTTGAGCTCGACCCGTCTGACGATCTCGAGATCGCCACGGAAGCACGAGCCCTCGGAATCCCGCCTGTACAATTCAATGTGGTTGGGCAGTCGGAGTTCCGGGTGATGGAAGGTTACCTGGGCCTCGCCGTGCAGTACGCTGACCAGACGGAAACGATCCCGCTGGTGCAAAGATCGGACGACCTCGAATACCGGCTTGCCACTTTCGTTCGTTCGTTCACGCGCGAGGGCAGACCGGTGATTGGTTTCATCGAGCAGGGAGGGATGCCCCCCGCTGTTGGCGAGCCGACAAGGGCAAATTTTTCGACAATCCGGTCCCAGCTGGGTGAGACGTACGAAGTACGTACGATCTCACTCGAAACCGACTCTATCTCGCCAGTGGAGCTTCGCTCGCTGATCTTAGCCGGCTCACCCACGACGCTGGCAGACTCTGTCGTTGAAAAACTCCAACACTACCTGCAACAAGGGGGGAGCATGCTCGTCATGGCGAGCGGCATGCGGGTCTCGACGCAGATGCAACAGCCGTTCGCCGTTCCGCAGCCGATTGTGTGGAACCGCTTGCTCGAACCCTACGGGGTTTCCATCGAGAATGACATAGTGTTTGATCTCGTTTCTAACGAGGCGGTGTCGCTGCGCACCCAGATCGGTAATCTGTTCATCGATTACCCGTTCTGGATCCAGGCGCTGAGCACGAAACGGGTCATGCTGAATCAAGAACTCGAATCAGTGTTCCTGCCGTGGACGAGCCGCGTGGATACGGCCGCTGTCAGGCCAGGAACTGCAACACCGCTGCTCACCACGAGTAACGCGGCAGGCTTCGAGACCGGCCAGGCGTTCATCGCACCACAGCGCAGGGAATTTCCGAGGGACGATCTCGGACCTCAGCTCGTGAGCGTGATGATCAACCCGTTGACAGTCGAGGAGGTTGGCGAATCCAACGGGGATGAAGCAGCACTGTTGCTGCCACGAGGGCGGATTGTGGTGGTCGGCAACGGCGAATTCGCGGGGGACCAGTGGGTTCTCAACGTCGCTGCGAACGCAGCTTTCGTGTTAAACGCGGTTGACTGGTTAGCGCAGGACGAAGGCTTGGTTGCCATTAGATCGAAGAACCGCGCCCCTCCGCGTCTGGTTTTCGAGAGCGAGTTTGCCCGTGACTTCGTAAAGTACGGCAATTTGGTTGGGATACCGCTACTGGTGATTCTTGCAGGGGTTCTGCGCCTGTGGCGCCGAAGGACGACGATTCGCAGGGTGTACACGCCGCTTGTGCGTCCGGGAGCAGCATGAACACCGCGCAGTTAAAGCGGATCGTGGTGGTGTTCGTGGTAGTGTTGCTCCTCTGGGGAACATTGGAGATTGTGGGAAAGGCGCGCGACGAGCGCGAAACGGTGAGTTTGCTGCCGGCGATTGAACGAAATGATCTTGATCTCGTCAGAATTGAGCGCGAGTCCGATACGGTCGAATTGCGGCTCTCGGCGGATAGCTGGACGGTTAATGGCTATGCCGCATCTTCGGATGCGGTACGGGAGTTGTTCGATGCGGTCCTCGAGCCCGTAGACGGTGAACTGATAGCCACTGGCGCGGGCGTTCACGTTCGGATGGGTGTTGATTCAGTCACCGGTAAGCGCCTCGAATTCCGGAGCGGCGAACAGCTTGTTGCCGGCGTAATCTTCGGCAAACGGGGCAGGGGATTTAATACTTCGTATGTGAGACCGGTCGACGAGCTGTCGGTCTATCAGTATAACGGCCGGCTTACATCGCTGGTCGATCGCAGGATTGAAGACTGGCGTGACAAGGTCATCGTGCAGGTGGAAGCGGACAGCGTAGGCCGCGTCGCCGTCCGTCGGGGGCGCGAGCGTTTTTCTGTGGAGAGAGTTGACGGCGGGTGGCGCTTGAATTCCACGGAGGAAGCGGACTCCGCAGCTGTTGCCCGGATGTTGGAGAGGTACGGTTCTGTCACCGCTAGCGGTTTTCCCACCGAAGCTCAGGCGGACTCTGTAGACTTCCGACGACCTGACAGGGCCATCACGCTCCTGGGTTTGACGGGAGATACGTTGGCGGCACTCCTCTTGGATTCGACACAAGCCGGATTTTGGGTGCGCCATGCTTCCGGGGGAACGGTGTACAAGATACTCCAGTGGGCGGCTGACCAATTAGTGCCAGCCGACAGCACACTAACTAGAGCTGTGTCAGGTGGCTAACAATGCCGCTAGTGTGGGGGTCGCCGATTCTCGGGAGAACGCTCAACTGGGTACGGACGGACCTAGCGCTTGAAGAAATGGCAATAACGTGTATAATGGCGCTCTAAGCACGTGGTTTCTTGCCGAACCTTGGCCGTTTCCCGGAGGAAGCAGATGGAAAATTTTGCAAAGGTCTTGATTGGTCTGTCGGCGCTGGCGTTCGTTCTCGCGGTAGCTGGATCTTTCATGGGTCCGATCGCG
>JAZFQE010000115.1:0-2841 GCA_036444955.1 Gemmatimonadales bacterium | reverse complement strand
GGCCCTAGGGGAACACTCCATCATCGCGGTCGCAAACCTCAAGCAGTCGCTCGGTATCGATTACCTGTCAAAGGCGACCGGCGCGTTTTCACGAGCCGCTGAGGTAGACCCAAGCTTCGTGGAGGCGGTCTTGCAGCTGGCTGCAGCGGCCTCCGAGCAAGGTGTGAGGGCTAGTATGACCGCGGTCCTGGACGTCGTACGCAGGGCTGCTGCCACCGGCGCTGCGCCGCACCGTGAGCTTCAGTTGGTGTTGGGGAGGTTGTCGCGCGAACTGGCCCAGTTGGACTCGGCGTTGAGTGCGTTTCACCGCTATCTGAATGTCGGCGGCGACTCGGCGCTCGGAGTGCTGGAACTTGCCAGAACGGAATACCTGCTCGGTCGCCCGAGGGAGGCCGGGGACCACTACTATCGGGCGGCGGCGATGGCTGATTCGGGGCAGGCGGTCGCCGAGTTTCGTTCCGACGTAAGATGGATCGCCACGCCACAGGAACTGGAGCAGTTCGACTCGCTCCGAGCAGGGGAGCGTGAAGTCTGGTTGCGGGATTTCTGGGGAAGGCGCGATGTGGCAGACGTTCGTCGCCCCGGTGAGAGGTTGGCAGAGCATTTCAGGCGGTACTTCTACGCTCGAGAAAAATTTCGCCGGGTCAGTAGACACAGAACCTTCGACATCGAGGAGCGCTATCAGAGCGATCAAGACGAGTTAGACGACAGGGGTGTCATATACATACGCCACGGAGACCCAGACCGTGTAGTGGATCTGCTAACAAACGCATCCTGGCAGTATCTCGATCCGGAGCGCCCTCTGATATTCCACTTTATGGTGCGGCGCGGGGCTGGAGACTATCGGCTTGTGGAGAGCTTGTTCGGTTTCCAAGCCGCAGTCGGCAATACGCTTATTAATCCCGGACTGGCCGCCTCCCGCAGCCACATGCACAGCGTTTATCGCCGCCTAACTAATGCCGGAAGCGCATCTATCGCCAATTACCTCGCGACCGAAAGAGCGTTGGGTAGGGAGGCAATCGAGGTTGGAACTACAACAGACGGCTATAGAGTTCGCTTCGAGGAGATGATACATCCCCTTGTGCGACCGTTCGTTTTCGCAAGGGAAAGACAAAACTTTGCCGATATCATAGTCTTGTTTGCAGTACCAGGTTCTGAACTGGTACCGATGATCAGAGATGACTCGGCGGCCATCTATCCACTCGAGATCCGGGTGGCCGCTTCCCTAGCGGACCAACGACTGGTCGGATTCGTCGATACCAGCCGTACTTTCATCGCCCCGCGCGTGCTGGGCGACGGGGAATATCTAACGGGACTTGTTAGGGTACCCGTTGAATCCGGTACCTACGAGCTGCGTGGGGTCTTCAGGGACCTGAACGGAGGCGGCGGGGCTACTTTTCGGCAGGACAGCGTAAGGGTGCCGACCTTCGAATTGGGTCGGCTGGGTGCGAGCGATCTCATAATAGGTTTGGAAGATGCAGGACTGTCTTGGGAGAGCGTTGGCGATACAATCTGGCTCAATCCCACTGACCGCTACCCGCGACATTCGGAGCTCAAGCTGTACTACGAAGTCTATGGACTACCGCGCGGCGAGACTTACACAGCAACTCTGGAAGTGAAGAAAGAAGGTGGCGGCGGGATATTCGGGTTTTTTGGGCGCCTTTTCGGGGGTGGGGGAGATCGGATCTCTCTGGAATTCGAGGGGGTCGCTGACGGACCCGTCACGCGCGTGCACAACTCCGTGGATCTTGGCGACGTGGGAAGAGGCAGCTACAAAGTAACCCTCAAACTCGAATTTGCTGATGGCAGCACCGAAACTCGCACTTCCAGGCTACAGGTAGTTGACGAGCGTGCTTGACACCGCTCCAAGGCCGGGCGTAAGTTCGCCTTCCACCTAGAGAGCTCACGCATGTACTGTTCTCGTTGCGGCACAGAGATGTCTGTTGAATCCCGGTTCTGCAATTCCTGCGGACTCGACGTGACGTCGGTGTCCGCGAAGCCGATACTGGAGCCGGATGGCGAGGTCGACGAGCTCGAGGTTGTGCGCGAGGCGTTGCAGGAAGACTACCACATCATTAGCGAGCTCGGGCGCGGGGGAATGGCGATCGTTTACCGGGCGCACGAAAAGCAGCTGGATCGTGAGGTTGCCCTCAAGGTGCTGCCCTCGTCGCTCGGCTTCGACGCTGAATTTGTCGAGCGATTTCAGAGAGAGGCGCGAACTGCTGCTAAGCTCGAGCACCCCAACATCATTCCCATCTATCGAGTAGGTAAATCCGGGCGGGTCATCTACTTCACGATGAAGCTCCTCCGCGGCAAGTCACTCGCGGAGCTGGTCGAAGAACGTGGCCCCATCTCAGTCGGGGAAACGAAGCGACTCCTCAGCGAGACGGCGGGTGCGCTTGGATACGCCCACAAACACGAGATCGTGCATCGTGACATCAAGCCTGACAACATCCTACTCGATGATAGCGGCCACGCCATTGTCACGGACTTCGGAATAGCGAAAGCGGCGACCGGGTCGCGATTGACGGGGACCGGAATGGCTATCGGTACGCCCCATTACATGAGTCCGGAGCAGGCGAGAGCCCAACCGTTGGATGGTCGCAGTGACATCTATTCGTTGGGTGTCGTTACCTATCAGTGTTTGCTAGGCCACGTTCCGTTCGACGCGGAGGACGCGTTCTCGATCGGCTATAAGCATATCACCGAGCCGGTGCCCGATCCAGGTGTCCTGACTCCAGAGCAGAGGGAGCTGTTCGAGATCATCAAGTGCATGCTGGCGAAGGAGCCAGCTGACCGTTTCCAAAACGCCGGCCAGTTACTTGCCGCGCTCGAGGGCGC
>JAZFQE010000114.1:0-15670 GCA_036444955.1 Gemmatimonadales bacterium | reverse complement strand
AAATGCTCAACGTAGTAATAACCGGAAACGTAGCAGCGGGTAAATCCACCGTCGCAGATTGGTTCGTTCGGTGGGGACTCACAGTCATAGCCGCCGACGATCTCGTGCGGGAGGTTCAATCCCCGGGCACCAAGACACTCCGAGATATTGAATCCAGATTCGGTAGGGATGTGCTCCTCCCGGACGGAGCACTCAACCGGGCGGCACTCCGAAAGAAGGTGCTCGCCGACCCCGCCGAGCTAGCGTCGCTCAATGCAATCGTTCACCCCGCAGTTGCCCGCCTGCGGGCGGAGCGTACAGAAGAAGCACGGGCTCGCGGTGAATCGATTGTGGTCAACGACATACCCCTGCTGTTCGAGGTACTCAGACCCGACAATTTCGATCTCGTTATTCTCGTGGATGCGCCAGAGAGGGTCCGCAAGAGGCGGCTTCTGGAACGGGGCCTCACCGAGGACGAGGCGCAGCGGCTCATGGCCTCCCAGCTGCCAGCTGGGCCAAAGCGGGAGCAGAGCCACATAGTTATCGACAACAACGGTGGCCTGGCAGACCTTGAAAAGAGGGCGCGAGAGGTCTGGGCCGAACTCCCCAACACTGCACCCAGATAGGTCAATAAGAATTGGCCAACGCTGCAACTTTGCAGCGCTCAACACTGCTTGACACGGCTAGAGGCTCCGCATACCTTCGGCTCTCAGCCAATCAACAGTAATCCCGGAAGCGAACTGGGCGCGAAGAATGTCTATCATACCGGATGAACTCCATTACACAGAAGAGCACGAGTATGTAAGGATCACAGACGAACCAACCGTGGTGCAGATTGGAATTACCGACTACGCCCAGGGTGAGCTGGGTGATATCGTGTACGTCGAGCTGCCCGAAGTAGGCGCGACCTTCGGCACCATGGATGTTTTCGGCACGATTGAAGCCGTCAAGGCGGTTTCAGAACTTTTTTCGCCTCTGTCCGGAGAGGTGACCGAGATCAACGAGGCACTGGAGAACGATCCAAGCTTGGTCAACCAAGATCCTTACGGTGATGGTTGGATGATCAAGATGCGGCTCCGTAACGCTGATGAGCTGAACCAACTATTGACTGGAGGAGATTACGCGCAACATATCGGCGAATGAACCTCCGGGTTCCCTTGCTACAAGAGTTAGTCGCGCCCCGGGGACAACCCCGGGGCGTTTCTTTGCGAAGCTGTCATTGTAGATTACAGAATTAGGGAATAGATCATGTCTAGCCTAGTTTTTCACGGCCACGCCTGTTTTGAGGTTCAGGGCGCCAAGCACAAAGTCATTATCGATCCCTTTCTGACCGGCAACCCACTAGCAGATGTGGACGCCCAGTCGATTTCGGGTGTCGCTGCAGTATTGCTCACGCACGGTCACGGAGATCACTTGGGTGACGGTATCGAGATTGCCAAGCGCACCGAGGCACTGGTCATCGCTCCCTTTGAACTGGCCATGTTCTGCCAATCAAAAGGATGCACAGTCCATCCGATGCACATCGGTGGACACCATGAGTTTCCTTTCGGTGGAGTGAAGATGGTGGTAGCCTTTCACGGAGGCGGTGTTGAAGGTGACGAATCGGGACAGTACTCCACGTTCCCTTGCGGCTACGTAATCACGGTTGACGGTAAGCAGATCTATCATGCGGGCGACACGGCCCTAACACTCGAAATGCAGCTCCTTGAGGGAAAGGTTGACATCATGCTGGTCCCAATCGGCGATAATTTCACCATGGGGATAGAGGACGCAGCGAAGGCAGTGGAGTTCGTGAGGCCACAGGTTGCTATACCGATGCATTGGGACACCTTCGATGTGATCGCCGCCGACCCAGAGGATTTCGTGAGCGCTGTTGGCTCCGCGGCTACGGTGCGCGTGCTCCAGCCGGGCGAGGTGTACACATTCTAGGCATAAGCGGATGAACCCCGACGTGTCGCACGCTTTCGTCGCCAGACACCTAGGACCCAGACCCACAGATATCGCCAATATGGTCGATTATCTGGGATACGATTCGCTGGAATCCCTGATACAAGCCGTAGTTCCAGAAGACATCCAGCTAGGACGACGGCTCGACCTAGAGACTGCCACATCGGAAGACGAAGCGCTGGAAACACTCCGAGCGATTGCATCGCGCAACAAAGTGTTCAAGTCGTATATCGGGATGGGCTATTACGACTGCATAACACCTCCTATAATACTGCGAAACGTTCTGGAAAATCCTGGCTGGTATACGTCGTACACACCGTATCAGGCCGAAATCTCGCAGGGGCGGCTCGAAGCGCTCCTCACGTTTCAGACAGTAGTCAGCGATCTCACCGGTTTGGAGATCGCCAATGCGTCCCTCCTGGACGAGGCGACCGCCGCCGCAGAAGCAATGGGAATGAGCTGCGGTATCTCAAAGGCGAGCGGCGAACCGGTGTACCTGGTCGACCACCTCTGCCACCCGCAGACTATTGCAGTTGTTAAGACCCGCGCGGAGGCGCGCGGCATCGAGGTCAAAGTAGGCGAGCCAGATTCCTTCCGGTTCACCGAGTCAGTTGCAGGAGCACTGCTGCAATACCCGGCTACCGATGGTTCACTCCGTGGCTTTGCACATATTTGCGACAGAGCCCATGAAGCCGGAGCCCTGGTAACTGTTGCCACAGATCTCTTGGCTCTAACGCTGTTCACACCGCCCGGTGAGTGGGGCGCAGACATTGCGATCGGTAATTCTCAGAGGTTTGGCGTGCCGCTGGGTTACGGAGGTCCCCACGCGGCGTTCTTCGCAACGAAGCGGCAGCACAAACGTAGCATTCCTGGGCGCATAATCGGAGTATCGCAGGACGTCGATGGAAATCCCGCCCTTCGCATGGCACTGCAAACCAGAGAACAGCACATACGCAGAGGCAAGGCCACCAGCAACATTTGCACCGCTCAGGTTCTGTTGGCGGTCATTGCTGCAATGTACGCCGTATATCACGGTCCCGAAGGACTCGTACGGATCGCGACGCGAGTGCATTCGCTCACGAGGCTACTTGCCATGGGACTGGAGAGGTTGGGTTGTAAGGTCAGCCACCAGGAGTTCTTCGACACCATTTGCGTAGAGACCGGCCGGAAGAAAATGTCCCCCGTGCATCGCGAAGCTCTGTCCCGCGATGTCAACCTGCGTGAACTTTCTGCGACACAATTGACGATTTCCCTCGATGAGGCAACCAAGGACAAGGACATCGGAGAGCTGCTGACGATCTTTTCACTGGGGAAGCCGGTACCATTCACACTGTCCGATCTCCGCGAAAGTGGGGGCGCCACGCTACCGGCCAGGTTCAAACGGAGCACGACCTTCCTGACGCACCCTGTTTTCCATCGCTACCGCTCGGAAACTGAAATGCTGCGATATCTAAAGCGGCTCGAGAACCGCGATCTCTCGCTTACGTCCGCAATGATCCCTCTTGGATCATGCACGCTGAAACTCAACGCGACTGCTGAGATGATCCCCGTGACGTGGCCGGAGTTTGGACGCCTGCACCCGTTTGTCCCTGTAGAGCAGGCCGAAGGCTACAGCGAACTAATGCAACGACTCGAGAGGCAGCTCATCGAAATAACCGGCCTCCACAAGATCTCATTCCAGCCCAATGCAGGCTCTCAGGGAGAGTTCACAGGGCTGCTCGTCATCAAGTCATATCACGAGGCCAACAGCGAGAGTGACAGAAGGGTGTGTCTCATACCGCAATCGGCACATGGTACCAACCCAGCTAGCGCCGTGATGGCTGGCATGAAGGTGATGACCGTCAAGACCGATGAAGCGGGCAACATCGACGTGGCGGATCTCAGGACCAAGGCGGAGCAGTGTGAAAATTCGCTTGCAGCCTTGATGGTTACGTATCCGTCAACACACGGCGTGTTTGAGGCGTCGATAAGAGAGGTCTGCGAGATCGTCCACCGACATGGCGGCCAAGTTTACATGGATGGCGCCAACCTAAATGCCATGGTGGGACTCTGCCGGCCGGGGGACATCGGCGCCGATGTGTGCCACCTCAACCTTCACAAGACTTTCGCTATCCCGCACGGCGGCGGCGGACCGGGGATGGGGCCGATAGGTGTGGCTGCACATCTCGCATCATACCTTCCCACGCATCCAGTAATCGAGATGGGTGGCGAATCCCCTTGCGGCACGGTATCGGCGGCACCGTGGGGGAGCCCCTCCATCCTCCCGATATCATGGGCGTACATATATATGCTGGGCCCCGATGGCATGCTGGACGCTACACGCGTAGCCATTCTGAATGCCAATTACATTGCCCGACGGCTTGCAGGTCACTATTCCCTGCTGTACAGCGGCCAGAGCGGTCTCGTGGCGCACGAGTGCATCATTGACACGCGGGAATTCAAAGCGGCAGCGGGCGTCGATGTCGAGGACATCGCCAAACGTCTGATCGATTACGGGTTCCATCCACCCACCATCTCGTTTCCCGTTCCCGGTACCCTCATGATCGAGCCTACTGAGAGCGAATCGAAGGAGGAACTCGACCGGTTCTGCGATGCGATGATCGCCATTCGCGACGAGATCAGCGAAATCGAAATGGGAACCGCCGATCGGGAGGCGAATCTTCTCAAGAATGCACCACACACCATGGCAATGGTTGCATCGGACAGTTGGGACCTACCGTATTCCCGCGAGCGCGCCGCATTCCCGACATCCGAAGTCCGCAACTACAAGGTATGGCCCTTTGTCCGGAGGGTAGACGGCGCCTACGGTGACCGTAACCTAGTCTGCGTTTGCCCGCCCGTAGAAACTTACGATGCTGAACATGTAGGAGTGTGAACTGGACGATCCTGATTGACGCGGCCGGAAGAAGCGGCCCCCAAAACATGCTTCTCGACTATGCGTTACTGCGGGCGGCCCAGGAAGGCAGCGCCTTCTGGCGCTTTTATACCTGGGATCCGGCCTGTCTTTCATTCGGGCGCAACGAAGCCGTGCTTAGTCGATACGATGTGGACAAGATCAAAGCCATGGCAATAGACACAGTTCGGCGTCCGACGGGGGGTCGAGCCGTCTGGCACGAGACAGAAGTCACCTACGCTGTAGCGGCACCCTTGAATCTCTTCGGCGGACTCCGCGAGACGTACCTTACCGTTCACGACATGTTTTGCGAGGCTCTCACCGGAATGGGCGTGCGTTGTGAATTAGCGGCAGCTCGCTCCGTTCCAGATACCAACGCCGGTGCCTGTTTTGCAACTCCCGTAGGCGGGGAAATTGTTGCCGAAGGACGGAAGCTGATGGGGAGTGCCCAGCTACGTGAGGGCAACGCCTTCCTCCAACACGGATCACTTCTGCTCGATGACTGTCAGGACCTTATATCCGACGTCACCCTTGACGGTGCGCCTCCACCGCAGGCCACTTCGCTGAACCAATGTCTCGGACGGGCTGTGGACTTTCACGAAGTGGTGAAAACGATTGTTGATTTCGTGGAAGCCAAGTGGGACGGCGAATGGGTGTTGGGAGATGCACCGCCGACACCGGAAGCGAGCCCGGATTTTTGGGATCCAGCCTGGACTTGGCGTAGGTAGAAACTGTCATCCTCGATAGATTTCCGTCTATGAAGATCGGGCTCAGCGCCGCCCTGAGCTGCTCCGTTCTCGCCGCCTCGTGTGATTTGGGAGGTGGGTGCAGAGGCGAATGGTGCGGAACGCTCGTGATCGCTCAAGGCGCTGACCCAGACGCTCTATTCCCTCCTGTCATACAAACTACCGCGGGCGCTGCCGTTTCAGATCTGATCTACCTCAAGCTCGCCGATATCGGTCCGTCAATGAACACGGTCGGTGATATCGACTTTATTCCCCGGCTCGCACAGAGCTGGTCCAGAGAGGACTCGCTCACCTGGGTGTTCACCCTCGACCCACAGGCGAGATGGCACGACCGCGTAGCGGTTAAGGCTCGGGACGTAGAGTTTACGTTCTCCGTCTATCGAGACACTTTGCTGGCTTCGCCCAAACTGTCCTTGATGGAGCGCATTGAGTCGGTGACCGCACGTAACGCCTCCACCGTTGAGTTCAAATTCTCGAGCCGATACCCAGAACAGTTCTACGACGCCACCCATCACATGCGCATCCTACCCGCGCACCTGCTGGATACGATACCACCGGTGTCTCTAACTTCACATGAGCTAACACTGCATCCAATTGGTGCAGGACCATACCGGTTCGTACGCTGGGATCCGGCGGCAGCCATAGAGCTTACGGCAGACACCATGTTCTTCCTCGGTCGGCCTGGGCTAGCTAGACTGATCTTTCGCTCAACGCCAAACATCGAAACAGCTCTCGCGCAGGTGCTCGCTGGCGAAGCTGACGCCATTGAGCAGCTCGTCACGCCCCAAAATGTCAGCCGAGCCGCCGCGGCACCACACGTGCGGCTCGTAGAGTACCCCTCAGCGGGGTACACCTACCTCCAGTTCAACATGAGGAATCCAAACAGGCCGAACCGGCCGCACCCGCTCCTGCGCGACCGCATGCTGCGACGGGCTCTTGCTATGTCAGTCAACCAGCAAGAGGTGGTTGATGCGGTGCTGGGAGGACTCGGCGAAGTCGCCATTGGGCCTGTGTCACGGATGCTTTCGATCTGGAGTGAAGATATCCCGCGGATTCCCTATGATACGGCTCGCGCAACGACCTTATTCAACGGACTGGGGTGGGCCGACAGCGACGGCGACGGATATCTTGACCGCTCCGGCCAGAGGCTACGCTTTGAACTCGCGGTGCCGGCGTCCAGTGAGAGCCGCCGCCAGGCGGCGGTGATAATCCAGGATCAGTTCAGGAGAGTCGGCGTAGAAATGGCGATTGCCGAACTAGAGTTGAACACACTCATCTCGCGCGTAACCGGCGGACAGTTCGACGCATTCTTCGGGTTCCGGACTCAGGACCCTAGCCCCGCAACGATAAAGGAAGCGTGGACCAGTAGCGGCATCGGCGGGGCGAACTTCGGAAGTTACAGCAGCCCAGAGTTCGACAGAATCGTTGATGCAGCCATAGCAGAGCAGCGAACGGAAAGGGCAGTCGAGCTATGGCACCAGGCGGTCGCTCATATCAACGCTGACGCTCCGGCGATCTGGCTGTTCTCGCCAAAGTCAGTCGCCGCGGTGCACCGAAGGATTGACAACGTCACAATAAGACCGGATCAGTGGACCGCGACGATCTGGACGTGGAGGGTTCCTTCAGCTCGAATCATCGATAGGGATAGGCACGGCTCGAACTGACGTGGCCGGCTTCGTCGCTCGCCGAATCTATCAGGCCGCGATCGTCATGTTTGCGGTCGCCACCTTAACGTTCTTCCTGATTCATCTCGCGCCCGGGGATCCGTTCACACCCCTAGCTGAATCCTCAACTATCTCCCCTGAGACCATTCAGCAACTGCGGCGCAATTTTGGGTTGGACGAGCCTATCCACGTCCAGTACCTCAAGTATCTGCAGCGGCTGGTGCAGGGAGATCTCGGCATTTCGTTCAAGCACCATCGGCCGGTCCTCGACGTTTTTCGCGACGTCATCCCGAATACCATCCTCCTCGCCGTCGCGGCGGTCTTCATTGATTTTAGCCTCGGAATCGCCACAGGCATCTATCAGGGAACTCGATCAAGGGGTAGAGCTGACACGTTGCTTTCCGGACTCAGCCTCGCCTTCTATGCAACTCCGGTGTTCTGGTTGGGAATAATGCTGATCCTCACCTTTGGCGTAACTCTGCGCTGGCTTCCGATAGCCGGAGCTACCGATCCCGTGATCCACGATTCGCTTTCGGGCATCGGCAGACTGTGGGACCGGTTGCAACATCTCATAATGCCCGCTCTCACACTCGGTCTGGTAGGCGCCGGAGGCACAGCGCGTTTCCAGCGATCAGCTCTCATCGAAACGCTTTCCGAAGACTACATCCGTACGGCAAGAGCCAAAGGGCTGAGGGAACGAAGCGTGGTCCTGGTGCACGCACTGAGGAATTCTCTCTTGTCGGTGATAACGCTGTTTGGGCTTTCGCTCCCGCTACTGCTCTCAGGGGCGGTTCTGGTGGAGACCGTGTTTTCGTGGCCCGGGATGGGCAGGTTGATAACCGACTCCGTATCAGGCCGTGATTACCCCATTGTCACAGCCGCCGCGATCTTGAGCGCCGCTATGGTCGTCGCAGGTAGCCTAGCCGCGGATGTCCTGTATCAAGTGGTGGACCCGCGAACCAGAGACTCAACATGACAATATTCCGATGGGTCCCGCTAATTTTGGCCTCAGTGATGGTCATCACGAGGATCGCTAGAATTCTCGAACTCCTCACGGGACCCACGACGAGCGATAGGATAGTTGCCGGCGCGGCCATCGCTCTCATACCGGTTACAGTGTTCACTGGACTGAAGCTACCGATGGTTGCCAACCGCCTCGGTGCCACCCGGGAACTTGGATCAATTCGGACGCAGATCGCTGTGGGGCTACTAATGGTGTTAGCGGGGATGGCACTGTTTGCCCCGGTACTGGCTCCGTATGATCCTATCGCCTTCGTCGATCTCACAAATGCGCGCAGCCTTCCACCCTCGCTAGCTCACCCGTTCGGGACAGATCAGTTCAGCCGTGACTTGCTAAGCCGCATGATTTATGGAGCGCGAGTTTCACTTTCTATCGCAGTATTGGCCATCACATTATCCATAACCTTGGGAGCTGCATTCGGAATGCTCGCGGGATCCGTAGGAGGGGTTCTGGATGGCCTGTTGATGCGAACTGTCGACGCCGCTGTTGCAGTTCCCCGGCTCGTTTTACTCATAGTTGTGTTGGCGCTGTGGGATCGCGCGGACATGCTGACAATAATTCTTGTGCTCGGACTCACCGGATGGTTCGAGACTTCCAGACTGGCGAGAGCAGAGGTACTCAGCTTGCGCAGTAGGGGCTTCGTAGACGCAGCTCGGGCGTCGGGGGTCAGGGGCGTGGCCGTACTTGGACGACACATCCTGCCGAACATCGCGGCACCCCTCATCGTTATGGCGACGCTTGGGGTCGGGCAGCTGATACTGGTGGAAGCGGGACTTTCGTTTCTAGGGTTGGGAATTTCACCTCCCACACCGTCCTGGGGCACAATCATCCGGGACGGCCAGAACCTGCTACACACGTCCCCATGGATCACTACAATACCCGGACTCGCGATCGTCGCCACCGTAATGACCTTCAGCATTCTGGGCGAGAGCGTCCAAGCCGTGTTAAACCCCCGGGCGAATGAGTGAGCTGCTCGAAGTCCGCAATCTGACGGTCACGTTTGAGACCGATCGAGGCCTAGTGAGGGCAGTCGACGGGGTTTCGTTCGATCTATCGGCCGGCGAGACGCTTGGCCTGGTCGGTGAATCAGGTTGCGGCAAAACCGTTACCGCCCTCTCACTGCTAAAGCTCATTCAGGAGCCACCCGGTCATGTTGCGCCTCAATCGGAGATCAGATTTGAGGACCTCAACATATTGGACCTCCGCGGCGAGAATTTGCGAAAGATCAGGGGCGCCAAAATCGCAATGATCTTTCAAGACCCAGCGTCGAGCCTGAATCCTGTTATGACGATCGGAGCGCAGATTGCCGAAACAATTCGCGCGCACGAGTCCGTATCGAAAGCCGAAGCCCGGAGCCGGTCGATAGATCTCTTGGCGCGAGTAGGAATTCCGGATCCCGACGATCGGTTCAAGAGCTACGCTCATCAGCTGAGCGGCGGCATGCTTCAGCGGGTGATGATTGCAATTGCTCTGAGCTGCAAACCTAGCATCCTGGTTGCAGATGAGCCGACAACCGCATTGGACGTCACGGTACAGGCCCAAATCCTCGAACTGTTAGGGGAGTTACAACAAGAGTTTGATATGTCGCTAATTCTCATCACGCACGACCTGGGTGTGGTGGCGGAGACGGCCGACCGGGTGATCGTCATGTATGCAGGTCAGGTTGTCGAGGAGGCAGCAACGACAGAGATCTTCAGTGATCCTGCACACCCGTACACCCAGGGGCTACTCGATTCAATGCCACGAATCGATCGGCCAGGGACAGCCATCTCAGCAATTCCTGGTGTCGTACCGCCCGCAACAAACTGGCCTGCAGGCTGCCGCTTCCATCCCCGCTGCTCGCACTTCTGGAACCAGTGTTTGGAAGAGCCATCGCTCGATGCCCTTCCCGCAAATCGCAGCGTGCGGTGCTGGCTGTACCATGATCTCCAGGAAGACAATTGAACAACGGCGACAACTTGCTCGAGGTGATTAACCTCGTTAAACGCTTCCCGGCGCCGGGAGGAGGTCGCGGCAAAGATCGCTGGATCAGGGCGGTAGACGGAACTGATTTCACTATTGCCCGCGGTGAGACACTGGGCCTGGTCGGTGAAAGCGGAAGCGGCAAATCAACGGTCGGAAGGTGCATCGTGCGTCTTACGATTCCGGACTCCGGGGACGTCATATTCGATGGGATCGATGTGTTCGCTCTCAGCGCAGGAGACCTTAGGCAGATGCGGCGCCGGATACAGATCGTGTTCCAGGACCCGTTGGGATCGCTCAATCCCAGAATGAGAGTCGGCGCCGCGGTCAGGGAGCCAATCCGAGCTCATCGCCTAGCTCCCAAAGAAGAACTCGACTCGAGAGTAGCTGAGCTCTTCTCAGAAGTGGGGCTCGACGGAGATCTCACGCAGAGGTACCCGCATGAGTTGTCGGGCGGTCAGAGACAACGAGTCGTTATCGCACGCGCGCTGTCAGTGGCGCCAGAATTCGTGGTCTTGGACGAGCCGGTATCCGCGCTCGACGTATCCGTTCAGGGACAGGTACTGAATCTCTTATCCCAACTCCGAGCCAGGCACAACCTCACCTACCTCTTCATCGCGCACGATCTGTCGGTCGTGTTCCATACCTGTGACCGCGTGGCGGTCATGTACCTGGGCAAGGTCGTCGAGCTGAGCCAGACGGCGCAGCTCTTCGATTCGCCGTTACACCCCTACACCGCGGCGCTGCTGTCAGCCGTGCCAATTCCCGATCCTAAGCGCGGCCGAGAACGAATAGTGCTGCGGGGAGAGATACCCAGCGCCAGAACGCCGCCGAGAGGGTGTGCCTTCTACGCCCGCTGCCCGCACACCAGTAAGGACGACACATGCCGCCGCAGCACACCCGAATTGCGGGAAGTTCGTCCTGGCCGCTGGGCCGCATGCCACTACGCCGAAGATCCGATCCCACTCAACCTTTAGCGAAGGGACGCCATTTCTCCTCCGCAGAGGGGGGCGTCGCCAGTGAAACGACGATCAGGCAGACTATCGAAGCAAGTCCCGCTGGATAGATGATGAACTGGTAGTCCAGGGGAAGGCGGAACAGTCCAAAATTTATGCTGCTTATACCCGCGCTGCTCAGAGCTGCAAAGATCAGCGTCGCGAACATCCCAGCCGCCACCGAGGCGGTGCCTCCCGCTGGAGTAACCCGGCGCCACAAAAACGCGGCCAACAAAGCCGGTGTCACAGCGGCACCTACCATGGTGTAAGCGTACAGCGCCATGTCGAGTATGCTCTCGAAGAACGTAGATACGACGTACGCAATTGCGGTCAGCGCGACAATCATCAATCTCTGGAAAAGAATGATCTTCTTCTCTGCTGCGTCCGGATTAATGAAGCGCTGATAGATATCCCGTGCGAGATTGGTCGACGGTATCATCAGAAACGTGTTGGCGGTGGAAAATATGATCGCTACCGCTCCGATCAACAAAACAATTCCGGCTATGAGTGGAAGGCTGTTGCGCGCAAGCTCGAGTATTACGGTCTCGGTAACTGCCCGGTCAAACGTGCCTGCCACGGACCTGAAGCTGGGATCGTTCCAAAAGACACCGGCTCCAAAGATCGCCGTAGTTGCCAGAACAGTTTCTACCAATACGACGCCGACAATCATCCCAATCACCGCCCGACGGGCTGCAGTCTCATCCTTGGCCGACATGAACTTTTGGTACATGCTGCTCTCACCCAGCAGCAGGAAGAAGGTGGGGAAGAACAAGCCCAAGGCAGTGCCAATCCCGGTGGCGCCGAGGAGAGTGAAGTGGGTTGCGGGGAGCGTTGTTGTAAGCGTTTCCCAACCACCAGCTGCCTTTAGCGCCAGCGGCGCCGCGATCAACACACCCGCCGTGATGAGAATACCGTTGAACAGATCGAGCACTACGATTGACATCATCCCAGCCATCACCGTGAACGCCATTACCAACCCTGCGGTGATGGCCTGCCCGACTCGTGGATCGATCTCAACAAGTATGTTGAGCAAGCGGCCCCCGGCGATGAACTGGTAGCTGGCGATAGTGAGGTAGGCGATGATGATAGCCGCGGTCCCCAGCACCCGTGCCGCCGGAGTGTACCGAATCTCTAGAATATCCGGCACGGTGTATTGAGCAAGGCGACGCACCCGGGGTGCCAGGAAATACACGATCGCGATCCCGACCCAGGCACCCGCGCTGATCCACAGCGCTGAAAAACCGTGGCGGAAGGCTCTGCCCGCACCACCGAAGAGACTGCCGGCTCCGATCCACGCGCAGACAAGAGTACCAACGAGGAAGTAGACAGAGACGCCCCGACCCGCCACCATGAAGTCTTCCTGCGTCTTTACTTTTCGGGAGCGATAAACGCTGACCCCGATCAGGAACGCCAGGTAGACGACTATCGACCAAAAATAAATCACACTTTACCTCCTGAGTGTCGGAGCGGTGACAGTGGGGTACGAATTGATCCAGCGGGCCGGAGTTAGAGTGTCATCAGCGTCGTCCGGCTTCCGCCCTCATATGTGGCAACTACTCGAAGAGTTCGCTTTGGGGTTCCGCGGCCGAGTCCGCGGCTTCAACCTTGAGGAGCACGCGTAACCTACGTATCCAGGCATCGGCATCGAAGTACGCCTCGCTGGTAAGCATGCGCCTAAGAACGAGAGGAACGTCGGTGAGGCCTCCGATGAGATCACTGATGACTTCTCTCACTTCCTCCATGCGCAAAGTCTCATCCGTCGCGAAAGCCATATCCTGGAGTATGGCGGTCTCACTCCGGGAAGCGACTAGCGGTTCATCCATCGTGGCAGTGTAGACTTCAGTGCGCCGCCCCGGACCCCGGTCCTCGGCAATACGCATCAGTCCAACTATCGCGTCGCTGCGCCAGTACTTGCCATAGCCAAGCGAGATCATGCGATCCGGTTTGATTTCCATATGCGCCTACTTTCCCATTTTCTTCTTGAGCTCCTGTAGCTGCTCCTCAGCCAAGGCTTCACGGGACTCATTATCCAGCTTAGTCGCAAGCTCGTCAAACTGGGCAGAGCGGTCGGCAGTTTCCTCCCGCTGGTTCAGGGGTGTACTGGAACTCTCACCGATGGCAGCTCCCTTGTCGGCCGACTTGAGGTTTGCAGTCATCTCAGCAACTTCGCGCTCACCGAGCGCCAGCTCCGCTTCCTGGGCTGCCAACTTGCGCTCTAGAACGGCCACTTTCTCGCGATGTTTCCCTGCAAACTCGGCGGCGACGGTGGCAGTTTCCTGATCGCCGATCTCCGTCGCCATCCCTCCGCGTCGCTCAGCATCGTCCAATGACGTCCTCTCTGCGTCCAGCCGCTTTCGTGTCGCGGCCACTCCATCTCGCATCTTGCTGATCGAGGTTTTCGCCTCGATTACCGCCTCACGCATCAGCCGCAGACGATCCCGCGGGTCGCCTCTCGCTGCCTGAAGTGCGGCATTAAACGCGGCGCGGAGATCCTCCAGCACTAACTTTTTCTGACGGTCTTGGCGTAGAACGAGCGTAACAGTCGCGAGACTTGGTCGGATTTGCACTTGGGACACCTAACGCGTCCCCCCTTGTGCTTCTCCATTGACTCGAAGCGGGAGAATTCGCGGTCGCACTCGCTGCACTTATAGTCGTACGTCGGCATTAGTTCCTTCTACGAGACACTCTCAGAGATTACGATATCCGGGCTCCCGCATGCGGTCAATCCCGACCACTTGGGAAGCCAACGTACCCTTCAAGAATTCATTCACTGACGGGAACCCCACCCACGCCATCCGGGTCCGCGCACCACCCGGCCCGGTCTCGCACCGGTGTGCTCCCCGTCTCTCAAAACCTGCGTGCCGTTAACGAATACATCGCTCACCCCGGTGGCATATTGATGCGGATCCTGAAACGTAGCGTGATCCTGAACAGTCGCCGGATCAAACACAACTATGTCGGCGTAGAAGCCCGGCTCCAGCCTTCCTCGACGCCTCAAGTTTAGGTTCTCGGCGGGCAACGAGGTGAGCCGGCGAACCGCTTCCTCCAGGGGTATTACTCGGCCCTCACGCACGTACTTAGCAAGCAGTCTGGCAAAGTTGCCGTACGCCCTTGGGTGCGGGTTGGACGCCAGAAAGGGACCCTCCGGAGCCAGAGAGCCAGCGTCCGAACCGAAGCTCACCCACGGAAGTGCTATCTGTTTTCTGATGTTTTCTTCGGACATCAGGAAGTAGATAGTCCCTACCCTGCTCCCGTCCTGCATTACCAGGTTCATCGCGGTCTCTTCGGGAGTCGTACCGCGCATCCGTGCCACTTCGCCCAGTGTCTTGCCAGTAAGGTACCGGAGCGAGTCGTTCCTGAAACCCACGAGCAGCACGTTTTCGGCAGACCCCGCCGCGAGCAAGAGGTTCTCCCAATCATCTGTGGGAGTCCTCATCTCGCTAGCCACCCGCCTCCTGACGCGCAGATCGCGCAACCTCCGGACCCACGCGTTGAAGCCCCCCTCCTGTACCCAGGGAGGCATTGCAGCATCCAACCCGGTGGCCCCAGCAGGATACGTGTACATGTCAGCGGTAATCATCAGGCCCGCTGCTCTCGCTTGCTCGACCTGATCGATGACTCCGTCCATCTTATCCCAGTTGGATTCCCCTGCCGCCTTGAGGTGGAAGATCTCGGCGGCTACGCCGGTTTCCCGAGCGATGGTAATGAGCTCGTCTACCGCCTCCCTCAGTCGATTCCCTTCACTACGGATGTGCGATATGTAAACGCCACCATACTCAGCAACCACTTCAGCCAGCGCTATGAGTTCATCGGTGCCTGCGTAAAATGCGGGCGCGTAGATCAGAGACGAGCCTAGTCCCAGGGCTCCTTCCTCCATCGCCTGCCGAACCAGATCACGCATGCGGGCAAGCTCTGCTGGAGTGGGAGCCCTGTCCTCATACCCGATCTCGTGAACGCGCACGCTCGTCGCACCTACACGGGAGGCCACATTGGGCGAGATACCCAGCTCTTCCAGGTGCTCCAGGTACTCGCCGAGCGTGGTCCACGGAACCTCGAACTGGATCTCGCCCTGTCCGTCGATCATTTGCTGTCGCATCGCAGGATTTAAGGGGCCCATCGAGGTACCCTCGCCCATGACTTCAAGCGTGACACCCTGCCTGATGTCGCTCTGCGAATTCCCGTCTTCGATCAGTGATACCGTCGCCCAGCTGAGCATGTTGATGAAACCCGGTGCGACAGCGCGCCCGGATGCGTCGATTTCCACTAGACCCCGCACGAACCAAGAACGTCCTACTGTTATTATGCTGTCCGCATCGATCACCACGTCTCCAACAAAGGGTTCCGACCCCGAACCGTCGTAGATCGTGCCGTGTCGAATCACGACGTCGTACTGCTGATAACACGCTAACCCTGTTAGGGCGGCCGCTAACACAAAGCACTTGTTTACTCTCACCAGAACCTCT
>JAZFQE010000113.1:0-2196 GCA_036444955.1 Gemmatimonadales bacterium | reverse complement strand
GCTTTATCCGATCGTCACTGCCTTTCTGTTTTTCGGACCGATCCTGATCGGCGTCATGGGACATGTGACCTTCCCTAATCTCGTCGGTAACGATTCCGACCAGATCCTCCCAATGATGCTGGCCCAGCATGCGCCGGCGTGGCTCGCAACTCTCGTGATGGTGGGAGCGCTTGCCGCCTTCATGTCCACCATGGATTCTCAGCTTCTGGCATTGAGCTCGATGCTTACGCGAGACGTCTACCTAGAGTTTATCGATCGCGGGGCATCGATAGAGAAGCAGGTGAAGTTGGGCAAAGTTTTAGTCGTCGCCCTTTTAGTCGTCGGACTGATTATCGCGTACCGGCCTCCGGACACGATATTCGACATCGCCACCGAAGCTTTCACGGGGCTCGCCGTCCTATTTCCCACTACAATAGCAGCGCTCTACCTCAAGAAGGTGCCAGCGTGGAGTTGTGTTCTGTCGATCCTGACAGGTCAACTTCTCCTGATTGGTTTTCACTACGGGGTGATCCCCGAAGGTTGGTCCTTTGGATTCCTTCCCTTGATACCCATACTGGCCGTTTGCTTCGGGATAATCGTGGCCGGCTCAATGCTGGCGGGGATGACGGAGCGACTGAACGATCGAACGGAGGGGGTCGGACACCCGGCGTAGCGGGGCCGTTAACCTAGGTTCTAAGCCGTGCCACCGCGGTTAACTTATCCAACGCTCGCTAAAGCAAACCGTCACCACTGAATCCACCCATTAACGCCGATTCATGAAGAGCGGTCAGCGACTCACAGCTTCCGTCCTGTGTCACAATGTAACGGCTGGACTCACAGTCAGTTTCGTCGCGATCAGCTTGGGTGCAGCCTTCGGTAGCCTTCTACGGGGTCACTGCTTCGGGGAAGAGCGAGATATGAACATAGTTGTCCGATCTCAGGAAGGACCTCGCCGCCTCTCGGATCGTTTCCCGGGTCCCACCGTCGACCAGTTCCTCGTACCGTAGAATCGCTTCTGGGTCAGTCCCCCAACGTTCCGCGCTAACCAGATGCGCCATCCAAAAGCCGTTTTCCCGCATGTTCGTCTCGTAAGCGCGGCGCTGAATTTCCTGCACCTTGAGATAGTTTGTGTCGGACGGACCTGCAGTCTGGAGCAGTGCGATCTGCTCGAATACCACGCCGACTAGCTCCTCGACGCGGTCCGGTGCGGAACCGAACCTGATGCTCACGCTATAACCGTGATCTGGTGCTCGATTGATCCCTCCGCCAACATTGGCATGGTACGTACCGCCCAGATCTTCACGCAGGCGCTGACGCAACATGATTTGGAGAACTTCGGTCATGGAATCCAGAGCATGCCGATTCGCTCGCGTATCCTCCGCTTCGCCCGTGAATGTGATCTGGGTGTGGCTCTTCGGTTCAAGACCGGCCCGTACTTGTTTCCGGAGGACTCCGGCGGGAGGTTCGATTCCGATGTCCCGCCACTGCTCCTCACGATCGATATCGGGTAGACTCCCCAAATACGTTTCCACGAGAGGCCGGAGCGAATCCATGTCGAACTTGCCCACAAAGACGAATGTGAAGTCGCTCGCATCGGCGAAGCGGTCTCTGTAGAAGTCGTACGACGTCTCGAGATCCCACTCGTCAAAATACTCGGGAGTGATTGGGCGCGTTCGATAGTGGTCCTGAGTCAACGTTACTGTCGCTGTGTCTTGGAACTGAGTCATCGGATCCGCACTTCGAGTTTCAAAGTAACCACGCATTCTCGTCCTAAACGATTGAAACGCCGTGCTGTCTCTTCTGGGAGCTGTGAAGTACAGATGCATCAGCTGGAACATCGTCTCCACGTCCTGAGGCGAAGCGGTTCCGGACATTCCCTCCGTGAAGGCCGATATTGTGGGAGACACACGTACCGCCTTGCCTGCGAGTTTTTTCTGTAGGTTGATGAGGTTAAAATCACCCACGCCGCTCTGACTCATGATCATCGACGCGGTGGATGCAGCAATGTAATCCCCGTCGTCAACGAGAGAGGTCCCGCCCGGACTGAACGCGCGAAACATTATTTGGTCGTCCTCAAAATCGGTCGGTCTGAGTAGCACGCGGACGCCGTTCCCCAATTCCCATACCGTGAGACCCAACCGATCATTGACGATTTCCTGCACCACATGCGTTCCAACGGGCACCTCTGCGATCAACGGTGCATCGCTTGCGGCGTCC
>JAZFQE010000112.1:0-2392 GCA_036444955.1 Gemmatimonadales bacterium | reverse complement strand
TCCCTCTCCCATTAATAAATTGATGCCGCTTTATCTGATTAAGTCAAGCTAGTCAACAACATCCCCTAGGACGTCTTCTGGTGCAACGGATAGTTATGGAGTTTGAACTCACGGTTTGCCTACGTATCGTGAAATGTAGCAATGCGCCATTCAAGTGGAGCCGGTCTGGCCCGTAGTATCCGGTGCCAGCGCACGCTCAACCGCAGCAGCGCAGGCCTCTGGTGCGTCGAGCCAAGGAAGATGTCCGGCGCCTTCCAACTTCACAAGCGTCGCGTCCGGCATGCGTCGTGCTAGCTCCTCTCCGCTCGTTGGCGGAGCAAATGCATCACGGTCACCCCACACGAACGTCGTTGGGATCGCGAGGGAGGATACCTCGTCACGGATGTAGTAGCGCTGGCGGCAGCCGCGCAACGTCAAAAAACCCTCGAGCAGGGTTCGCCACGCAGTCTCCGCACCAGCAAACGCGGACGCTGCAATGCCGATCTCCAGCATTTCATTCGGGACTCGGTTCTCGTCGGCGACCAGGAGCGGACCCCACAGCTTTCTGCGCAGCACCTCGGGCGTTGGATTGCTCATCATCGCAAACAGCAGTCGGTTAAACCACCGAAGCCCCATCAATCGCAAGAACAGTGGGATCCAACGATCCACGCCTGCGGGTGCTCCGAGCAGTAAGAGCCTGTCCAGCCGCTCCGGATGGGCGAGGGCGAAGCAGAGCGAGAAGTAGCCCCCCATCGAGTTCCCGAGGAAGCTGGCGCGCTCCAGTCCCAGCCCATCGAGCAGGTCACTGACATAGTCGACGGCCGCCTGCCGATACGGCACGCCCGTGTAGTCGAGCTTGTAGGACAGACCGTGTCCTGGCCGGTCGACAATGATCCAGCGACGTCCCTCTGGCAATGCCGGCAACAGAGGTGCCCAGATGCTTGCTTCGGCGCCGCCCCCGTGCATCACAATGACCGGTTCCCCCTCGCTTGAATTCTCCATCGCATACAGCGTTCGCCCCTCCCGGTCCTCGACGCGACGTGAACGCATCTCCATACCGTTTGCGGCGAAGAACGCCAAACGCCTCTTCTCAAATTCCTCTTCTGTCATCCCACGTCCCTCGACTTCAAATTTTGCAGAAAAAACAAAGTGGCCTCCAACAATCTCTACAGATCGGCATCGCTAAGATACATACATCCATATCAACAGGATCCTGACGGCCTCTTCAGTCTCCCCTGTGAACCCCCATCGCCCCCAAGCCTCAGAAGCAATGCCCCATGATCAAAGACAGTGCCAAAAACCCGGGCTTCTTGTACAATGGATTGAAACGACCTTTCAGGTCGTCTCAATCCTTATTGGTTTTGGGTAGACAGCCCGGGATCAGCGTTCGAGGCCAGCTCCAAGGCGGGCGCAGTGCGGACGGCAGTGTCAATTGCTCAGCCGTTGCTGCCGCCCCCAGACCTTGGGAATCAACCGACCCGTCCGCGCCGCGTACGTTTCGTAGGTTGTCCCGAACTTCTCGCGCAGCAGCCCTTCCTCATCGCGCGACGAGATAAAGACTCCGGCCAGCAGCAGTGGCCACAAGGCGAGCAGGAGCCAGTTGAGCGTGCCCAATGCCGCACCTAGCCAGAGCGCCATGACCGCCGACAAGAGAGGGTGGCGGACCAGTCGGAATGGGCCGGAAGTGACGAGCGCATGGTCTCGGAGGACCGCGGCCCCAGGAACGAAGAAGCGGCCCAGCGTTCGCATGGTCCACGGCAACATGACGATGGCGTAGAAGCTGAGTCCTACACCCAGCACGCGAAGGATCGGCCATCCAGCCGACATCTCGCCTACCCGCGTGAGCAGGATCAGCACGGCAACGATGAACGCGACGAGGGGAACCGGCGTGGGTAGCGGCCCGATCTTCCTTTCGACCTCCCCACGATGGCCACGAAAGCGGATGACCGTACCGAGGAACGCGGCGATCCCAAGACCATAGAGCCCAAGGAACCAAAAGCGGGGTATCTCTGTCATCGTCACACCCCCTGTCCGTCTAACTATTAAGTGAGCTGCGGTAGGCGGCACCGGGGCTGGCTGCCCATCACAAACAGCTCTGCAAACGATTTAAAGCAGAATCACACGTAATATCCATTACTTAAGAATCCTATGTCAAGAGTTATTTTACCAGTCGATTGGGACGTTGTTGACTAAGCTGAATTAGACTCAGCGCTTCTCAGGGCTTTGAGAGGCGTTATTGTTTGATGACATTAAAGAAAATTCCGCCTGGCGTCCCATATCCCTCTCCCATTAATAAATTGGTGCCCCATTATCTGATTAAGTCAAGCTAGTCAACAACTTCCCTTAGGACGTCCCCTAGGATGAGGTAGGAGCCGTATGAAGTAGTTCCTCATGTACGGATCTGTGCGGGGGG
>JAZFQE010000111.1:0-5981 GCA_036444955.1 Gemmatimonadales bacterium | reverse complement strand
GTTCACCGATTAACGGGAAGTCGTCCCCGTAAGTATTCCTTCCCTTATCTCTCTGGCTCGTGCCGAAGCGGTGGGATCCTCCTCGAGGGTAACCTGAACGTTGTCCGCGAACCTGAGGTGGGCCTCGAGCGTCAGCGTCTCGTCTCCGCGGCGGACGATGATGTCGAAAGCGGTTCCCGGTTCGTGATTGCCGTACCGATGCCGAAACTGTGCACCGAAAGTCTGGTTTTCAACATCTATGTCGCCGATCCTCACAAGTATATCTCCCACCTGCACCCCTGCTTGGTCTGCCGAGCTGCCAGGCGAGACAGCGTTTATGCGCATGCCATCGTCGGTAGCGGAATGTGAGATACCGAGCCACGGAGTCTGAACGGATTGCGAATTCAGCGTCAGGCCTATCGTCGCAAGCACTTCGTCCCAGGGATATTCCTCCCGACCGTCAATGAAGCGGTGGTAGAAATCATCGAAGCGACGGCCGCCGGTGACATTGCGCACGGCCCTCCACCACTCCTCATTAGTAAAGCCTCTGCCCTGCTTATAGGTGGCGTGGTAAAGGTCGCGCATAACGTCATCCAACGACTTCCGATTGTCCGTCATATTGCGGATGGCGATGTCGAGCATGAAGCCCGCCAACGAGCCCTTGTCGTAATAGATGTATTCGGTACCGTCGGTGGGTCCTATCCATGTGGACAGAGATGCATCCTCTAGGGCTACGGGCGGCGTGCTGCCAACGTCACCGATCTTGCCGCTGGTGAGCTGATAAAAGACCTGCGGCGGTACAATGCCCCCGCGCACCAGAGCCAGATCGGCATAATAGTCCGTTATCCCCTCGCTCACCCACAGCAGCTCGGTAGCCTGCGGGCGGCTGTAGTCGTAGGGAACCATTTGGTGCGGGCGCAACCGTTTCACGTTCCAGGCGTGCAGCATTTCGTGCGCCGTTATCAGGGGGAAAACGAGGTTGCCGATAAATCCGGGGGTGTAGATAGCCAGGTGCGAATTCTGGTGCTCGAGGGCAGAACCACCTGGATAGTCCGGGTCGAACACGATAAGGGTTGTGTAGGTCTGCCACGGGATTTCTCCGAACACCGCCGCCTGGGGCGGTACCATCGCTTCGATCTGCTGCCAAAAAACCTGTCTGTCCGTGCCGACCATGGTACCCTCTGGATAGGTCGCAAAGCGATACCAGAGCCCCTCTATCTCAACACTGTCGTAGTCGAACCTTCCAACGAACACCGGCATATCAACGAGATCGTGGAAATTTTGCTCAGCGTAGGCGCGCGGCGCCCCACCCGAGCGCATCCCGGTGGCCACGAGCCAGTCGTCCTCGGTGTTGATCGTAACCGTGGACGGGAAGTCCAGACTCAGCCCCTCGGGATAAAGAAATGCATTGGTCCCGTTGAAGAAGCCGAAGTCGTCCTGCGCCCACGCCATCCCGTTGTCGAGCGTGTCCGCCAGAATATTGAAGCTCACGGTGATCATGCCCGGATCTTCAGGCGAAACCCGCCACGTGTCGAAATCGATCATATCCCAGCGAACAGCATTCCCTCCTGTAGTCGCGGAAAAATCCGAGACAAACCGCGCAAAGTTTGCGATTTCGTAAGAACCCGGTGTCCACGCTGGAAGTGAGAGTATCACCGGCTCGCTCCCGTCGGCATTGAAGGACATCACAACATGGAACTGGCTTGCGCGCGCTGTCTCGGAATTGAAGGTCACCTCGTAATGGATATCCGTGATCGGTGCCGAGCGAAGCTCCTGCGCCTGCATCACCGCGGGAAGTCCCACGCCCAGCAAGCAGACGCGAAGCATGTCTTTTCTAGAGATCATTTAGCTGTTCCTCTTTCGTCAAAAAGTTCTCATGCTACTATCCGTAGCGATTGTATACCGAATATCCCACCGTTTGTTGCACTGCAGATCACAGAGGTTTCGCAGGTCGCGACGGGAACATTATCCGTAGCGGGGAATACTAACAGCACGCGTCCCCGAACGCCTGGCAATTCTCGTTCCGAGCGTGGCTCGACGCACGTCCCAGTGGTCCACTTGATGATTCTGACTCAGCGGAAGACGTTTTACCGAATACTCCTCGGGCTCACGCTGCCACCCCTCTTGTCCTGTAAAGAATCCACCCAGCCGAGCGCCACATTTTTTGAGCTCCACGTGTCGGGGGATCTTGTGATGACCATTGACGGCGACGTAGCGGTGTTCGACGTCGACTCGAACACCACCACGGGAACTATCACCTGGATACTCACGCTTAGTGAGAACGCAGGAGGCGCGGTACAAGGAGTCGATTTCTTTATGCCGGGGTTCGGTCCCGGCGAGGGCACCTTCCCGATCAGCAGCTTGGCGAGCCCCACGTCGGTGACTCCGGGGGAGTTAGGTGCCGTGCTCGTCGTCAACGGGCCGTCCGCGTCGTCCAGATTCGCGGGGTCTTCGACTTCCGGTTCCTTCGCTATTGCGAGCGTGACCCAGGACTTGATCCGCGGGGAATTCAGTTTCAGCGCGTCGGGCCGAATCACGTCACCCGACTCAAAACCGCGGAACATGGAGTTGACGGCCACCGGCCGCTTCCAGGCCGCCGCTGGAGACATCATAGCCCCCTAGCGCAACCGGAGTCTGGCGAGTACTAGGCGGACTCGATAACCACGGCGTTCCCAAAAACCAGGACCTCGGCTGCACCAGCCATCACGTACGATGTCGTAAAACGAAGGTCGGTTATCGCGTTTGCCCCCAGAACTTCAGCTTCCTTTGCCATCCGGTCGAGTGCCTGCTCGCGTGCTTCACCCATCATTTTTGTATACTCCTCGATCTCACCACCTATCAGGTGCTTGAGCAACGCAACGATATCACGCCCCACGTGCCGTGCTCTGATTGTGTTGCCGCGCACTAGGCCAAGGGTCTTGGCGACCTTATGTCCAGCTATGGTTGATCCGGGCGTCATGATCATCGTTCCACCTCCCTGTATGGATCTCTCTTTCGCATGAAAAATTTCTCGCGCGCCACGGATACGACGATCACCGCCAAGCCCGCGAGCAGCGACATCACAGCGCCCCGGAGGTACCACGGGACGGTCGTATCACGCAAAAGCTCCCCCACTCCACTCCAGAGTCCGTAGGACAACAGGACTATTGCGCCGATGGAAACGAGTATCCAACCGACACCTCGTTCGATGCGGCGATATACCGAGTTCATATAACCCTCCCAGATCTCGTCCGGCGGTGTTCGTAGCCTGATCCCCGCCGTAATTGTCTTGACCAATTTCAACTGTTCCCATTCCTGTCTCGCTGCAGGATTGTTTTCTAGGATCTGATCGAGTGCTTCGCTTTCCTCCGGCGTGAGCTCCCGATCAAGCCGGCCCATCATCAGCTGGCGTGTTCGGCCGCCTCGCTCCGGGTCGTGCTCGCTCATGTCAGATCCTCCAGCCTACCGGCGAGCGAGCGCCGTGCCGAATACAGCCGGGACATCACCGTGCCAATCGGAATGGCGAGCAGTTCGGCGATTTCCCTGTAGCGGAGTTGTTCGAACTCCTTGAGAACGATCACCTCCCGTTCGTGCTCCGACAATTCTTCGATGGCTCGACGCACCCGCTCCCTCACTTCTCCCCGTTCGGTCAGCCGCGCGGGATCGTTGCGCCCCGCTCTATCCGACGCGTTCTCGACTATCCAGGCTGACTCGCTTTGCAGCTTCCGTCCCCGAGATCTCTGATCTCGAATGTGGTTGAAGCTCAGCCGGCGCAATATCTGATACAACCACGGATAAAAGGGCCGGTCCGGATCCAGCGACTTTCGTGCGCGGAACGCTCGCGCAAACGCCTCCTGAGATATGTCGAGCGCATCGTCGTGCGAACCCACCAAACCGAGTGCCGCGTAGTAGGCTCGCTGCATATGGCGCTTGATCAGCTCGCCAAATGCTTTCCGGCCGCCCCGCTGCGAACGGATTATCAGGTCCCGCTCTACGGAGCTCTTTGACCCGTCCACGTGTCCTGATTCCGCTACGGTACTAACGTTGCCCTCTACTAATCATCTACACGTAAGATCAACTTTTATTCGCGTGAGCGCTGCCGACATGCGGCCTGATAAACCCTTGCGCCAATGTGAACCCGGGGATACCGTAGCTCTCTCATCGTGGCTGATTCTGAACCGTAACGGGCCCCGACAACCACCGGAGCGATTCTGTCTCAACCCAGATCCTCGCTTGTGATCGCACTCCAGGATTACGCGGGCCCCAGAGACGACAACGTTTGAAAGAAGGAGGAAAGAGCATGCGTACACTGACCGCCGTCATTTTGACGATCCTGATCCCCACTGCAGTTCTCGCACAAGATGCGCTTGAGAGCGCGATGAGCGCCGGGCCTGCATCACTCTCGGCACAGGCAGAGATTAGGGATTGGGCGATGAACGTGGTGCGAGAAGGCAGCAACGGATGGACCTGTCTGCCTGACAACCCGGACACTCCCGGCAACGATCCTTGGTGTGTCAATGGTGCTTGGCTGAACTTTCTCGAAGCGTATATGAATCACACCGAGCCCAGCTACACAGGCGCGGGCATTGCCTACATGCTGAAAGGAGATACTCCGGTCAGCAACAGCGACCCGTATGCTACGGAACCAACCGGCGCAGACGATTGGGTTACAGACCTTGGGCCGCATCTCATGATCCTAGTTCCCGATCATTCGGCCTTGGAGGGTGTCTCGACCGATCACCTCAACGGTGGCCCCTGGGTCATGTGGCCGGGGACGCCATACGCGCACCTGATGATTCCGTTGGAGAGCAGGGGGCGCTAACCACTATGGGGAGGTGGGGCGGCTGTCACTCCGTCCCACTTCCCGACCTAGCGTGGACCCAGGTAAGCGATGTCACCGGATCCGTCGGGTATTTGGTAGGATCCTTCTGTGGGATTCTGATCATAAAACACAAACACATGGAACACGACTCGCATATCAGATAAGGGAGGCGATACCATGCAAGCCCACGCTAGCTTATCACATCAACATCGTCAGTTCGGCTGGCTTGCTGTATCTCTACTCGGATCAATTCTTGCGGGAACCGCGTGCAAGCCACCTGTTGAGGCACGCAGACAGGGTCCCGCGCAACAGTTCACACTAACTGCAGATCAGACCCACAACAAATTCAGCCGCACGATCGAGCCGGTGCTGCACGTTCCGTCCGGCGCAGTGATCGAGGCATTCACGGAGGAAGCATCTGACGGTCAGATCACGCCCGAATCCGGCGCTGATGTGCTGCTGACACTCGACTTCGATCTGATTCATCCGCTTACGGGTCCCGTATACGTGGACGGCGCACAGCCGGGAGATATTCTCGCGGTTACGCTTCACGAGATCGAGATCCAAGAATGGGGATGGACAGCCGTGGTCCCCGGATTCGGATTTCTCTCGGAAGACTTCCCCGATCCCTACCTGAAGACATTCACCTTCGCGGCAGGTGCCACGCATGCACACTTCGGCCGGGGTATCGAGATTCCGCTGCGTCCGTTTCCGGGAGTTGTGGCGGTCGCGCCCGATACGGACTCCCTACTGTCAACGATCCCTCCGCGAGCTAACGGCGGCAACCTGGACGACCGCGATCTCGTAGCGGGAACGACTATCTATTTCCCGGTTTTCGTCGAAGGAGCCCTCTTCTCAATCGGTGACCCTCATCTGGCCCAGGGTGATGGAGAAGTTTCGGGCACAGCCATTGAAGGGCCGCTTCGCATAGTGTACGAAGTAAATCTGATCAAGAACGGACGCGCGATGCCCGCTCCCCAGTACGAAAATGAACAGTATTACGCTGTCACCGGGTACGCCGAAACAATTGACGAAGCTACCCGCAACGCTACGTGGGCGATGATTGACTACTTGGTGGAGGAACACGGGCTCGAACGGATAGAAGCGTACGTGCTGTCATCGCTAGCAGCAAATCTCAAGATCGCCGAGGTGGTGGACGTGCCGCACGTACTGGTTACGATGCGGATACGGAAGGACGTGC
>JAZFQE010000110.1:0-6839 GCA_036444955.1 Gemmatimonadales bacterium | reverse complement strand
ATGAAACAAAGCCCCGGTACTCGTGACACCGGGGCTCTCTTTTTGTTACGTCACTGACACGTGACGACGATGTCGTGCCGGTTAGCGCAAATCTGCTACACGCACTCTGGCGACGGCCGTTTGTGCCACTACCGAGTCTCCGGCAAAGCGTACCATCTGGAAGAGCTGTAGGCTGACGATCGTTCCGGGATCTGTGCCCTCGAACGCTTGGCGTAGCTCCTCAGGAGTACGCACGCGTCTACCGTCCACGTGAGTGATGATTTGATCTTGTCGGAGTCGTCCGGGTCCAAAGGATGGCCCTTGAGCGTCAACCGAAGTGACGACGGGTCCACGAGACTCCTCGGGGATCGAGGCCACCCATGTCGATCTTGTGCTTGCTTGCTCGATCGGTTCTACTCCGATTCCCAGACCTGTTCCGGACGGGTCCTTGATTTCGCCCTCGGTGCCGGTGTTGGCTGCAACTAGGGCGCGCGGGGTCAGGTCAGCTTCCATGAGGCGAACGCGATAGCTGCGCCGCACGCCGCCCCCGCGATAGACGGTGACGCTCACCACCTCCCCCGGACGCTTGAAACCGACTTCCTGCTGGAGTTGCGCAGTATACTGCATCGGTTCGCCGTCCAGTTCTACGATCACGTCTCCCAGCTGGAGCCCAGCACGCTCTGCCGGACTGTTTGTACCGGAAAACGACTGGATCGTGACACCGTAGATCGAATCGAGTCCGACAAACTCCGCATCCTCGGGTGTGGCGTCTCGGATGGAAACGCCGAGCAGGGATCTGGTGACGCGCCCCTCGCTAATCAGCATCTCGGTCACCCGGTAGGCCAGATTCATCGGAACTGCGAAACCGTATCCCGTGTACAGACCGGTCGAGCTCACGAGTGCCGAATTGACTCCAACCACCTGGCCGTGGATGTTGACAAGCGGCCCGCCGGAGTTGCCTGGATTGATTGCGGCGTCCGTTTGTATGAAATCATGGATCGCGTAGTTGGAGTTCTGCAGTCCCTGGAGCAGTCTGCCCTTTGCACTCACTATTCCCGCCGTCACGGTGAACGCAAAGGTACGGCCTAGCGGATTGCCTATTGCTAGAACCCACTCGCCCACGCGCACTGAATCGGAGTTCCCAAGTGCCGCCGTAGGAAGGTCACCGGCAGCCTCAATCTTCAAGACGGCGATGTCTGTGTTCTGATCCCGCCCGACTAATTCCGCGGAGTACTCCCGCCGGTCGAACAAGCTCACAATGTTGCGTTCGGCACCTTCCACGACGTGGTTGTTGGTGATGATGTACCCGTCGGGAGAGATAATGAAGCCGCTTCCGGTTCCCTGCCGCTGTCGCTGTAAGCTGGGGGCGACAATGTCTGCCCGAATGAACACCACGGCGGGCCTCACGATCTCGCTGACGGCAGCGAAAGCATCGCTTAATGCCGCTGTCTGTACAGGCAGCGTGGAAACGTCCTGCGTGTTGATGTTGAGCACCAAGGGATGCGTTGCCCGCTGCTCCGCGTTACCCGGCTGCGTGGAATCGACCGACAGGATAAATCCGACACCTAGGACAAACGTTGCCGCGGTTAGGACGCCGAACCGTCTCCATTCACGCGAACGAGTCATGTCAATTCAACTAACTGAGCCATTCCACTAACAATAACCCGAATCCTGGGCACTGTTTCCTCGCGGAAGCAGGTCCCAGGGAATTCGCGGTATTCGGTGGGCTTAGGATTCGGACTTGGACTCGTCGACGACCTCGTAGTCGGCTTCGACGACGTCCTCGTCGCTGGTGCCGGCTGCTGCCTCCGCCGCGGCGCCCTCAGCGGTCCCAGCCTCAGCTCCCGCCTCGGCCTGTTGGGCCTCGTACATGGACGCTCCGGCTGCGGAGTATGCCTGCGCCAGCTCCTGGAGAGCTTCCTGGATCTCGTCTTTCGCTCCTGTTCGCAGCGCGGACTTGGCCTTCTCCAGCGCCGCGTCGAGGCGCTCCTTCTGCGAGGCCTCGAGCTTGTCCGCCCACTCCTTGCTGTTCTTTTCGACCTCGTAGACGAGGCCATCCAGGCGATTGCGACTCTCGATCTCCTCGCGGCGAGCTTTGTCCTCAGTCGCGTGCTCCTCGGCCTCCTTTACCATCCGGTCAATCTCGTTATCGGACAGCCCGCTTGGTGCCTCGATCCTGATCTTCTGCTCCTTGCCGGTCGCCTTGTCCAGGGCGGACACGTGCAGGATGCCGTTGGCGTCAATGTCGAAGGTGACCTCGATCTGGGGCAGACCCCTGGGCCCGGGCGGGATGCCGGTAAGTTGGAACCGCCCTATGGTGCGGTTGTCGAGAGCCATCTCACGCTCACCCTGGAGCACGTGAATCTCCACCGTGGTCTGGTTGTCATCCGCAGTAGAGAATGTTTCCGCCTTCTTTGTAGGGATAGTTGTATTTCGCTGAATGAGAACTGTTGCCACGCCTCCAAGCGTCTCAATTCCGAGCGACAGCGGGGTGACATCGAGTAACAGGACGTCTTTGACCTCTCCTGCCAGGACGCCGCCCTGAATGGCGGCCCCAATCGCAACCACTTCGTCGGGGTTCACACCCTTGTTGGGTTCCCTGCCGAAGAACTCTTTTACCACCTCCTGGATCTTGGGAATCCGGGTGGAACCTCCGACGAGAATTACCTCGTCGATGTCGGCGGCCGTGAGGCGCGCGTCGTTCAACGCCTTCTTCATCGGATCTTTGGTGCGCTGCACAAGATCGTCTATCTGCTGCTCGAACTTGGCACGGCTCAGCGTGATGTTGAGGTGCTTGGGACCCGCTTGGTCGGCCGTAATGAACGGAAGATTGATCTCGGTCTGAGCGGTTGTTGACAGTTCCATCTTCGCCTTTTCAGCACCTTCTTTGAGCCGCTGCAAGGCCATCGGATCTTGGGAAAGGTCGATGCCCTGATCTTTCTTGAACTCCTCTATGAGCCAGTCAATAACCTTCTGGTCGAAATCATCACCACCCAGGTGGGTGTCACCGTTCGTGCTCTTGACCTCGAAGACTCCCTCAGCCAACTCAAGTATCGAGATATCGTAGGTTCCACCGCCGAGGTCGAAAACCGCGATTTTCTCTTCCTTTTTTCTTTCCAACCCGTACGCCAGTGCAGCAGCGGTGGGCTCGTTGATGATGCGCAACACATCGAGACCCGCGATTTTGCCGGCGTCCTTGGTGGCCTGTCTCTGCGCATCGTTGAAGTACGCCGGCACGGTGACGACGGCCTTCTCGACTTTGTAACCGAGGTAGTCCTCCGCCGTCTGCCTCATCTTTTGCAGTATCATCGCTGAGATCTCGGGCGGGGTGTACTTCTTGCCCTGGATGTCGACGTTGGCCATGCCGTTCTTGCCCGCGCTCACCGGATACGGCACACGCTTCAGCTCTTCCTTCACTTCGCCGAGTTGCCTGCCCATAAAACGCTTGATGGAAAAGACGGTGTTCTGTGGATTCGTCACAGCCTGCCGCTTCGCCACCTGGCCGACCAGTCGCTCACCATCCTTGGTAAACGCGACGACCGAAGGAGTCGTCCGTCCGCCCTCGGCGTTCGGGATTACCACCGGGTCGCCCCCTTCCATCACTGAAACAACCGAATTGGTCGTACCGAGGTCGATTCCTATAACTTTTTCAGCCATCTACACTTAGCTCCCTTCTATCTCGCCGCGCGGCGCTCATCGTCTATGTCAAGTGAAGCCTTCCGGCTGGATCAGTGCAAGCTCCATACCGGATTTGTCTGCCACAATGGCAGTATTGGCCGTTAACTGCATGTACCTGCGATAGTTGGACTAGTTCACGTACTGCCGGTCGGGCCGCGTGTGGTGCTGATTGACTGGCATTCAGGCCGCACATAGGTTGCACCTGGATGTTTCCCTATAAGGACGAAAATCCGACCAACCTAGCCCCATACGTCACAATAGGGATCATCGTGCTCACGAGTCTCGTCTGGTTGATAGTTCAGGGAGCCGGAACCCAGCCGGCCTTGGCCAGGTCGGTGTGCGGTTACGGAGCCGTGCCGGCAGAGCTCTTGGGCCGGATCGCACGGGAAAGGTTCATTCCCCTTGCACCGGGGCTCCAATGCGTGCTGGACGGCACACCAGGATGGCACACGCTTGTCACGTCGGTGTTTCTTCACGGCGGATGGTTTCATCTCATAGGAAACATGTGGTTCCTCTGGGTTTTCGGTAACAACATCGAGGACTCAATGGGCCACGGTCGGTTTGTGGCCTTTTACCTGCTCTGTGGTGTGCTTGCAGCGCTGATTCAGGTGGTGGTAGAGCCGAGTTCTGCCGTACCGATGGTGGGGGCTTCGGGCGCGATTAGCGGCATCATGGGAGCATATCTGTTGCTTTACCCTCGAGTGAAGGTTCACACGCTGGTCTTCCTGGGGTTCTTTGTGACGACGTGGGCGCTGCCGGCCTGGGTGATGTTGATCTATTGGGCGCTATTGCAGCTATTGGGAGGACTTCCTACACTGGGTGGTGGAGCTTCGCAGGGCGGCGTCGCTTTCTTCGCTCATATCGGCGGTTTTGTCGTCGGGCTTGCCGCCATCAAGCTCTTCACAAAGGCTGAGTTGCTTGCCGCCCATGCGAAGCCGAAGCTTGTGATCAGAGATCTCGGTTAGCAGTGGAGTAACTAGATGTATTTGGCTAACGTGATTGGTACGGTCGTAGCGACCGTGAAACAGGAAACCCTGATCGGGCAGACGCTGCAGTGGATTCAGCCTGTGGACGCGGAGGGTCAAGCCAGAGGTAGTCCGGTCGTCGCTGTCGACCCTATTGGGCTCGGTCCAGGCGAACTTTGTTATTATATAACCGCGCGGGAGGCCTCTCTGACGCTGTGGGAAACTTTTGCAGCTGTGGATGCGGGTATCGTCGGAAAGGTCGATCGCATCGATCTACAGGGCTCCGACTGAGAGCGAGGTTGTTTGTACCTGGCTAACGTAGTTGGCAGCGTAGTCTCAACGCACAAGAACGATAGGTTGAAGGGTAAACGGTTGCTGCTAGTGCGTCGGTTGGGTCTGGACCAGGAGCCGGACGGCTCAATGGAGGTGATTGCGCTCGACGTGGTTGATGCGGGGGTCGGCGACAAAGTGCTCGTTGTACAGGAGGGAAGTTCCGCCCGGAAGATTTTCAACGACGACCGCATTCCGGTGCAGGCGGTCATTATCGGCGTGGTAGACCGAGTGGACATTAGCGAATGAAACAGGCAGAGATCAACCAACTGGTGCAGGCCGTGGCGAAAGAGCTCGGTCTTTCAGGGGACGCTTCTGCTCCTGCAGGTAGAGGCGAGGTGCAAGACATAACCTGGCGGATGCCGGTTGTGACTGACCGAGGCATCAAGGGCGACGGATCGCCCGCGCCGAGTGTGCCGCGCATAGAGCGGGCCCAAACCGTCAGCACCGAAGTTGCCAAGGCCGTGCGGGTGGCCGATTTCGTCGACCACACTCTTCTCAAAGCGGAGGTAACGCGGGGCGAGATTGAGAAGCTCTGCCAGGAAGCCCTCGAGTACGAGTTTGCGGCAGTATGTGTTAACGGTTCTTGGGTTCAGCTATGTGCCGAGATGCTGCGGGACTCGAACGTGAAGGTGGCAACGGTGGTCGGTTTTCCGCTAGGAGCGATGACCACGTCGGCTAAGGCAAACGAGACCGCCGAGCTCATCGAGCAGGGGGCCGACGAGATTGACATGGTGTCGGCCGTGGGACGCGTCATTGAAGGAGATTGGGACTACGTCGAAGATGATATTAAGGCTGTGGTGCGAGCTGCTCAGGGACGGACGGTCAAAGTCATCCTGGAAACCGCTGCTCTGGAGCCATTGCAGATAGTGAAGGCCGCGGCGATCTCAAAAGAGGCCGGCGCACACTTCGTCAAGACTTCCACCGGTTTTCACCCCGCGGGAGGGGCCACTCCGGAGGCTGTTGCGCTTATGCGGCTAGCGGTTGGCGACTCCTTGGGTGTCAAAGCGGCGGGTGGGGTGCGCGACTGCGCGACCGCCCTGCGTGTCATAGCCGCCGGAGCGAACCGGATCGGTACATCCAGCGGCGTCTCGTTTGTGGAATGCCTGGGTCCAGGCCCCATGCCGCTCGCGGATCTGCTAGATAATGTGGATAGGCACGAGTTGTCGTGTCGCATGGGTGAGTGTCCGGCGGTTTATTGATGTAAGACTGGTTGTTAACTGATCCGGCGCACGACTTCGCGCACGATCGCTTCCAGTTTTTCTGCAACCGCCTTTCCGGCCTCCAGCACCTCCGTATGTGACAGAGGTGTGGGCGAGATGCCGGCTGCCTGATTGGCGATGGTCGATATCCCCAGCACCCGCATGCCGCGGGCACGCGCTGTTATAACCTCCGGTACCGTAGACATGCCGACGGCATCGGCTCCTAACCGATCGAGCATCCGGACCTCCGCCGGAGTCTCGTAACTCGGCCCGAGCAGGCCCACGTAAACGCCCTCGTCGAGGGAGATTCCCTGATTTGTGGCTGCCTCGCGCGCGATCGTCCGGAGTTCCTCGTCGTAAGGCCGGGACATGTCGGGAAAACGCTCTTCGCCCTCCACCACGGGTCCTATCAGCGGGTAGCGCGACGTGAGGTTGATGTGGTCGGCGATCAACATCAGGGCAGGCGGCGTCAGCGTCCGCCGAATGCCTCCGGCAGCGTTGGTTACGATGAGAGTTTCAATACCGATCTCGGCGAACACCCGGACGGGCAGCACTACAGTCCTAGGGTCATGGCCTTCGTACAAGTGGAAGCGTCCACACTGGAGGAGAACAGTTACTCCCTCCAGTTTGCCACAGATGAGTTCTCCTGCATGGCCCGCCACGTCGACATTCGGGAACCCGGGGA
>JAZFQE010000109.1:0-3292 GCA_036444955.1 Gemmatimonadales bacterium | reverse complement strand
GGTCGGCTCAGCCCCGAGTCTACCGACGGAATCGATCACCCCTTTATTGGTGGATATCTGGACGGCGGGCTCAAATCCGCTGCCCGTCCACGTGAGGTCCGCCTCGAAGATCTGCGACTCGGACACTCTAGGAGGCCGCGCTACAGAACCGCTGGGTTAGACGTTCGAGAATCGACTCGGCTCTGTGGAGTTGATCGATGGGGATGCTCTCGTTGGCGCGGTGTGCCTGCTCCATGTCTCCGGGGCCGAAAAGCACCGATTCAATTCCCGCAACTTGGAACCAGCCAGCGTCGGTTGCGAAAGATACCGCCTCGGTACTCGACTGTCCGATCTCGTGACATAACGACCGGTACAGCTCAGAGTTTTCGGAGAGCAACATGGGCGGGCTCTCGCCCGTCATTTCCAGTGTCATATTGGCTTCCTGCAAGGCACCTGAGAGGCGGGCCCTAACTCGCTCGATCAGTTCCCCGGACGACATTTCCGGCAGCGTTCTAATCCCCACTTCAACCGTGCATCTGTCGGGAACGATGTTCACGGCCGATCCGCCGATCACCCGTCCGATGTTGAGCGTGGGGTGGGGTACCTCCCCGAAATGCTCACTGTGCGGTGGGTGTTCGGATTCGAGTTCGTCGCGTAGCTCTTTTAGCTGTACGATTGCCTCACCTGCGGGCTCAATCGCGTTGCTGCCGAGATGGGGATACCCGCTGTGAGCCGCCCGGCCGGTGAAGGTCAATAGCAGCTTCAGGTGTCCCTTGTGCATGCGGACCACCCGCAGCGACGTCGGTTCTCCTATCACGGCGAGTCGCGGTAGACTGGCCACGTCCGGCCACGACTTGACAAGGTGTTCTGCTCCGATCGTTCCTACCTCCTCGTCGTATGTAAATACGAGTACCAATGGGTGAGCCAAACGTGTTTTCGAGGAGCGAACGATGATGTTCATCGCCAGCGCCAAGAACCCCTTCATGTCGCATGCGCCGCGGCCGAAATACGAGCCTTGCCGACTCATTAGCTCAAACGGATCGGAGCTCCAATCTTCTTCCTCTGCCGGGACAGCATCCATGTGTCCCGATAGTATTAACCCGGCACGGTCCAGATTCTCCTGAGGGCCGGTGGAAATTATCAGATTGATCTTGTCGCCCGCCGGAGAGTCGTGTTTGTCAATACGGACGCCGGGGCGGTCGACGTAATCGCAGATGAACTCTGCGATCGGGGTGTTGCTGTTTCGGCTGGTAGAATCGAAGGCGACGAGACGCTCGAGCAAATCGCCAGTACTTAGTTGCGTTGGCACCGTCATGACTTCTGACGAACGTCTCTGTGTTAAGCTTCTGCCAGCTCGGGTTCACCGCTCGGTGCGATGTCCTCGCCCTCAGTGCGCGCTATGAAAACCGACGCCGTAACGTCACCCGTAACGTTGACCGCTGTTCGGCACATGTCGAGGATGCGGTCCACACCCAAAATCAGCGCGATTCCGGTTTCCGGGACGCCCGCCTGAACCAGCACGAGGGCCAAGGTAATGATTCCGGCGCTTGGCACACCGGCCGCACCGACGGACGCGAGCGTCGCCGTAAGCACAACTGTCAACTGTTGCAGCCAGGATAGCTCGATGCCGAACACCTGCGCGATGAAAATCACCGCCACGCCTTGGTAGAGAGCGGTGCCGTCCATGTTGATCGTAGCTCCGAGCGGCAATACGAAGCTGGAGACGCGGTTGGACACACCGACGTTTTCTCTCGTGACGCGCATAGTGATGGGGAGTGTTGCGTTGGAGCTCGACGTGGAGAAAGCCAGGACCTGAGCGTCGCGAATGTGGCGGAGGAACCTCAAGGGATTCATTTTCAGCAACCCCTTGATAACGAAGCCGTAAGTGCCCAGCGCGTGTAGTAGTAAGCCGGCCACGACCGTGAGAGCGTAAACGAGCAGGCTCTTGAGGATATCCCAACCGAATCGGGCTGTAATCGCGGCGATGAGTGCGAAAACAGCGTAGGGCGCGAGAACCATGATCCACCGAATGATTGTCATGGAAACCTCGTTGACGCCGTTGAAAAAACTGAGCAGCGGACGCTTCGTTTCTTCTGGCAAGACGGCGGCAGCAGCGCCGAACAGTAAGGTGAACACGATAAGAGGCAACATGTCACCGCTGGCGGCAGCTGCGATCGGGTTTCGCGGTATCATGTTCAGGAAAACTTCTACCATTCCCGGAGCTTGCTGTGCGAGTTGGATGCGCTGCGCGGCATCGCCTCCGAATTCGGCAAGGAGCTGAACGCGCGCCTCCGGCGAGATTCCCGACCCAGGAGCAATAATGTTGGCCAGAACAAGGCCTATGGTGACTGCGATCGCAGTCGTGCTCAGATAGTAGGCGATCGTCTTGCCACCGATCCTTCCCAGAGTGGCGAGGTTGCCGAGGCTCGCTGCGCCAACCATCAAGCTCGCCACCACGAGCGGCACAACGATCATCGTAATCAATCGGATAAACGCGGTGCCAACAGGCTCAATCCGGCGGACCAGATCGATGGCCGCGGGAGATCCTGTGCGAGCCGCAACAAAGTTCGCTCCGACACCCACAACCGCGCCCGCGATGAGTCCGATCAGAATTTTGTTGTGAAGTTTCATTCAACAATGTCCCTGGGTTGCGTGTACGGACCCGATCTTCGACCGATACAAGAAATCACGCCACGCTGAGAGAGGCAAGTTAGGGAAGGGAGTAGTGGGTGGTTTGGTCGGCGTGGCCTACAAAAAAGGACGGCCGACGGTTCTTCAGTTGAAGAATTGTCGGCCGTCCACACACCGGTTACCCGGAGCCAGGGGATTGACTCCCACTGTTCTTCTTCCCCCCGCCGCCTGGGACTGTTGTGTCCCCTAGGTAGGGCCAAGAGGAGCTCCGGCTTCCATCCCCAGATAAATGAGCTCCATTCACCTGGTTCACCGGTGCCAGCGCTGCGAGTCAATCGGGTCGCGGACCGATCCCTCACACTGCAGGCTGAAGCGCTAACTCAGCATGGGCGAGGCACGCAACTGGCCCCACCGGCCCGGTCGAAGTAGCTACTCGGATCGTTGCATGCCTGAGCCCTCGTTCTTGGCATACTTCCCGAAATTTTCGATACTACGGGCCTAAGGTGGGGTGAATATAGGAGCTGGCCTAGGTTGCGCAAGTGCCGATATTTCTTTGGGTTACGGCGTTTCATGTGGACAGAATTGGGGACACAGCCACGCTAAAAAAGGGCCCTCACAAAACCTTATCCACCACATGTGGATATGTGGAGAGAAGGTTTCCACCGCACCAGGTGGGAAAGTC
>JAZFQE010000108.1:0-5459 GCA_036444955.1 Gemmatimonadales bacterium | reverse complement strand
CAACGACAGGGGATACATCCTGCCTGGGCTCGGCGATGCTGGCGACCGGATTTTCGGAACGGCTTGAGTGTTCCCAACTGCAACTTTATGCCAACCTGGAACGTCTTATATAGGAGAAACGTTTATTGGACGAAGCTACCGGTACGACCGAGGCGTCCAAACGCGCCTACTCTGGAAGGTTGATCGATGTTGACGTTGAAACGGTTAGGCTACCCAACGGCGAGCGGCTCGAGCTCGAGGTTATCCGACACCCCGGAGCTGCCGCCGTGGTTCCTCTGCTTTCCGACCCAACCGCCGCGGACCCCGCAGTGTTACTCCTTCGACAGTTCCGTCATGCGGCGGGCGGCACGATATGGGAAATCCCGGCGGGCACGCTCAAAGCAAACGAAGCACCGGAAGAATGTGCGCGGCGCGAGCTAACAGAAGAAACTGGGGCGACGGCAGACAAAATAGAGCACCTGACGACGATCTTTACGACGCCAGGGTTTACCGACGAGAAAATCCATCTGTTTATGGCGTCCGGTATTAGGGCGGGAGAGCCAAGTCGCGAGGCGGGTGAGCTGATCGAGACAGACGTGAAGCCCATGTCGCGCATACTAGAGATGATTCGGGACGGTGACATCTGCGATGCAAAGTCGATCGTGGGGCTCTTGTACGTCGCGGGGTACCGTCTCACCAAGTAGGAACGTGTGTTCCATTGGGGACACTCGTGGCGGCCGAGATGGATCCGATTTGTGGGCAAGTGATTGTATTACAATAAGTTAAGGATCTAGCCGGCTGGGTACGATTCGTGCAATCATCGTCGGTTGCGCACTGCTGGGGTTAGATTTGGACGTGGGGGGTGAGACGGTCGACAGTAGCATCAGGGAACGAATATGACGACGACGGCAAGCCAGACAGCTCAGACTCGGACCAGCACTCCTCGAGATACCCGAACATCCCTTTGTGAACTCGATGATTCCGGTGTGGTTGCATCTCAACTCACCGGAAACGACCGCGCGTTTGGCGTACTGGTGGGGCGTTATCAGAAGCGCCTGCTGAATTTCATTTATCGGATAATTGGGGATCGGGAGCGGGCTGAAGATCTGGTTCAGGAGGTCTTCATACGGGTTCACCGGCACCTGCACCGATTCGATCAGTCCAAGAAGTTCTCAACCTGGATCTATACCATCGCGTCTAACCTAGCGAAGAACGAACTCCGCAATCGGAGCCGGAATCCGCTCGTACTCTTCCAGACGATAAAGAAAACGTGGGAAGCTGACGACCGGCCTATACAGTTCGAGGATTCACGCAACAAACCAGACGATCTGTTTAGAAAGCGGCATCTGCGCGAGCTCGTAGCGTGGTCGGTTGAGCAGCTTCCGCGCCACCATCGCGTCGTGTTCGTGTTGCGCGAGCTCGAAGGTAAGACCTACGAGGAGATAGCCGAGATCACCGGCTGCAACCTCGGTACGGTCAAGAGCCGGCTAAACCGGGCACGCAACCGCTTCGCTAGCGTAATACGGCCACTCATTGACTGAATCACCGCCGCGGGCTTAAACTTCCGGGCGACAACTCCGGCGAACCTTGGCAAGCGTCGGAACTCCTGAGTTTACAGGTTGTAGTAGGTAGCACACCTGCTTTACGCACCTTGGCTATGCGCTGTTCAGATTTCCGAAAACTCTACTCCGAGTTCAGAGACTCGCGGCTTGGTGACGTCGTAGCCCGGCGTCGGATGGAACGCCACCTCGAGACTTGCGACCGCTGCGCGCATTACCGTTCGGCGCTGGAACGCGGTCTCTCGGCAATACAGGGAGTTCGTGAGATCGAGCCACCGCCGGGTTTCAGCGGCCGCATCCTCAGGCGCGTGCAGGCAAATAGGGAGATCCCAGAGCCGGTTGTACCGGCACCTCCAGCACTGGCGGCAGCGGCGATGGTAGCTGCAGTTGTAGCCATCTTCGTATTTGAGGACGGTGCGAGCGCCAGAGATCAGGCTACTCAACCGGTACCGACCGCCGAAAGACTGCTACCCCAGGCCATAGCTCGGCCCAGCATACCCCTGGTCAGCTTCACCGAAATTCAAATGGAGATCCTAGAACCCAGCGCGCAGGAACCCGACGAGTCGGCAGAGCCTCGATCGGAGGACGATAAAGACGCCCCGTAATCAGCCACTTTATTACAGCTACCTTCAGCGATAACTTCCGCCTTTATGGCGGCTAGCACCTTCAACACCCTCTATCGATCCATCAAGAAAGGGGTGCTCTCGCCCGTTTACTACCTCACCGGAGACGAGGACGTCCTCAAGGAAGAAATTGTCAATCTTTGCGTAGCTACGGTCCTGGATCCCGCCGCCCGAGCATTCAGTTTTGATCAGAGGTACGCCGACGAGCTAGATGCCGAAAGTTTCACAGCCCTGGTGGACACTCCCCCACTTCTGGCAGAACGGCGAGTGGTTTGGATCAAGGGACTGGAGCGCTGGCGTAAGAATTCAAAAAATTGGAAGGCGTTACTCAGCTACGTCCAAGATCCCGCAACGCCCACAGTCCTAATCCTGACACAAGGGGCGGGTGAAAAACCGGATAGGACGCTCGGCGCAAAGACGCACCACGCATCCATCGACCGGCTCGAACCTCCCCGACTCGCCCGGTGGGTGGCTGACAGAGTTCGCCGCGCCGGAGCGAAGCTGGAAGAAGCGGCGGTAGAACATCTGATAAACGCGGTTGGTCCGGACCTGGCGATGTTGGCCACCGAGATTGAGAAGATTGCTGCTGTGGCAGGCGACGAACCGGTCAGCCGTCGTGAAGTAGAAGAACTCGTCGGCGTCAGACGCGGAGAGACGTTAGTAGACTGGGTCAACGCAGTCATTGAGCGGCGCATACCGCAAGCGATCGAACTAATCGACGTGGTTCTCTCCCAGTCGGGGCTCACAGGCGTAAGAGTGATAAGTTCCTTGGGGACCGTTTTGCTGGGTATGAGAATGGCACGGGAGCATCTCGATCGCGGCGCACAACAGCGCGTTGCTCGCGATAGGCTGCTCTCCGAGTTACGGTCGGCAAAGCCTCCGGGAATCGGCAACTGGACCTCCGAAACAGAACGGTGGGTCAGGGCTGCGGAGAAATGGTCTGTGGGAGAAATAGATTGGGCAATCTCCTCCGCATACGAGGCCGATAGATCCCTCAAATCCACGACTCTGATGCGAGAACGAGATATCTTAGCAAGTATGTTAGTGGAAATCGGAGCGAGGAGCGCGCAATGAGTTGGCGGAGTGTTGTTGCATTAACGCTCATCCTCCTCGTTTCAAGCCAACTGGTATCCGCCCAACAGGATTCAGCGATGTTGGAGGCCGTTCGGCTGGCGTCAGAGGGTCAGGGTGATGCCGCCAAGGCCCTCGTCAGTGAACGACTGCAAGAGGCATCTCCGGGTGACTCTGCGTATGTGGAGGCACTTTACACTGCTGGAGTCATCGCCGCCAATGCCGATAGCGCTGCGAGCTACTTTCGCCGAGTGAGCATTGAATTCTCCCGCTCGCCGTGGGCTGACGAGGCGCTGTTGCAGCTTGCCCAATTGGGGTTTGCGAACGGGAATTACACTGCTGCTCGACGACTCACGGCACGGGTACTGGCCGACTACCCATTCAGCGAGGTACGTGCCGACGCAGGGTTTTGGGGGGCCAGATCGGAATTCGCGCTAGGAAACCTAGCGAGCGGATGCGAGTTGTTACGCCAGGCAGAAGCCGCACCCGAAACAAGAGTTGAGTTGGTTACTAGGGTTCGGTTTTACCTGCAACGGTGCGTGACACGCGCGGCGACTGCTGCAGATTCGGCGCCGGACCAGATTGAAGCCGGCGACAGCTTTTTTTCCATTCAAGTTGCTGCTCTTCGCAGCGCGTCGTCCACAGACGTCCTGATGCGAAATCTAGCGAGTGAGGGCTACGAACCGCGGGTTTCGCGCGATCCAGACGGGTTTCTCAGAGTTAGAGTCGGCCGGTACGCTACCCAGGCAGAGGCTCGGCGGCACCTGCGCCGCATTGCTTCCCTGTTCGGCGGTGAGCCGTTCGTGACGGAGGATCGCTGAGCACGGTGCCTCGCACTCGCCGAAAGACCGCCTCCGACGACACTCCTCTGATGCAGCAGTACCGCGAGATAAAAACGCACCACCCCGACGCGATCTTGTTTTTCAGAATGGGCGACTTCTACGAGATGTTTTTCGACGACGCTGAGCTAGCCTCCCGAGCTCTCGGGCTCACGCTTACGTCGCGCAACAACGGCGGAGCGGCAAATGTGCCGCTGGCGGGAGTGCCGGTCAAAGCAGCGGCCGATTATCTCAGACGCCTCGTAGAGCTGGGACATCGAGTAGCGATATGTGAGCAGGTAGAAGACCCCAAGCAAGCAAAGGGACTCGTCAAACGCGAAGTAGTCGAAACAATTACTCCGGGTGCAATACTCGACGAGGACTGGCTCGATAGTAGACGCAATAACTACCTCGTTGCAGTTTTTCCCGGCGAACCGTACGGCCTCGCTGCGATCGACCTCTCGACGGGCGAATTTGTGCTCGAAACTGTAGCGCCAGCCGACGTTGAGGCAGCACTCCAGCGTCTTGACCCTCGCGAAATCGTAGTTCCCGCCGACTGCGACTTCTCCGTCTCGGGAAGCCGACTGGTGACCACTCGGCAGGGATGGGAGTTCGAGGCAGCACACGCCGTCGAGGAAATCACGCGCCGATTCGAACTCGCCGGTTTGGAAGGGCTGGGTATCGAGGAAGAAGACCGATCTGCTCTCTGTGCCGCCGGTGCGCTGCTCCGGTATGCCGGCGACCTCCAGCCGTCAGGGTTGGAACAGATCACCCGTCCTTCACTGAGAAGGATGGGCGGAACTGTGCTCCTCGACGAAATGACCCGCCGCAACCTGGAGCTCATTGAAACCTTGCGACCCGGCGGGGGCCCTACCTTGCTCAGCGTACTGGATCGAACCCAAACCTCTATGGGTGCCCGAACACTGCGGCAGTGGCTTCTTGCCCCACTGAATCAATCCGACCAAATCCGGGCGCGGCTAGATGCGGTAGAAGTGCTCGTTGAGGATTCGCGAGGTCGAGAGCACTTGCGGGCCGCGCTCGATGGAGTGCGAGACATAGAACGTCTCGCGGGGAGAGCTGGCGCGGGTCGAGCAACTCCGCGCGACCTCGGCGCACTGCGAGATTCCCTCGCCCGCCTGGTCCACACTAAAACTTCACTCGCCGAGCTCGAGCACCGCGACCGAAGTTTGGAACTCGAGCGCATAACAACGAATTACGACCTGCTCACAGACCTTCGCGAGCTGCTAACGGACTACTTGGATGAAGATCCCCCCTACAATATCGGCGACAAGGACTCGATTAAGCGAGGCGCTGACAAAGAGCTAGACGAGGCGCGCGACATGCGCGACGGCGGGAAGCAGTTCATCGCTGGACTCCAAGCAAGCGAGCGGCAGCGAACCGGTATTGCG
>JAZFQE010000107.1:0-3407 GCA_036444955.1 Gemmatimonadales bacterium | reverse complement strand
CGAGAAGGCTGCCGCGAAGCAGGCCAAGGCTGAAGCGGACGCACAACGCCAGCAGAGGGTACCAAGCGTATTCGTGTAAATTTATACGGTAGGCAAATCTCGCGTCCGTAGTTAATATACGCGGCCTTCCATGTTGGGATTTCTAAGCGATCATTCCGGGAGGCCATGGAATAAGGAACCGTGCCTGAACCTCTTTTTTCACGTACTCTCATTGCCAGGCATGCACGCCTATCCGAAGAGGACCGGGCTAGGCTGAGTCAGTGCCGGCTCCGCCACACCCGATTGGGCTTCGCCTATCAACTCGCCTTTCTTCGCCTGATGGGGCAACTGCCGCGCCAACAGCCGCTAGAGATCGCGCGCGACCTCCTCCGCTATGTCGCCCACCAACTCGGCTTCGACGACCAAGCCCACGATCTCATCGAGCGCTACGCTGGGCGTCAGCCCACGATCTCGGCGCATGCCGAGCAGGTTTGTCTCTACCTCGGTATGCGCAGCTTTGGTCCAGCAGAGCGTGAGGCCTTACGGATGCAAATCCACGATGAGGCTCAGCACCTGGAGCAAACGGCCGGTCTCGTAGCCCGTGCCGAGGAATTCCTTCGCAAGCAAAACGTACTCGTGCCGGCGACGTCTGCCATCAAGCGTCTGGTGAGCGAGGAGCGGACTGCGGCTCATGCCAGCATCTTCGAGCGGATCGGCGATCTTCTTTCTGGTGACATGTGCGAGACCCTAGATGCGCTCCTTGTTGTAGAGGAAGACAATCAGCACTCACCGCTTCAGGCATTGAAGGAGCCGCCCGGAGCGAGCTCACCACGGGCGCTCCTGCGCGAGACAGAGAAATTGGATGTGATAGTGGCCACCGGCATCCTGGACATCGATTTCTCCTGGCTGAGAGGGAGCCTGAAGAAGGCAATGGCTCGCCGTGTCCGGTATTCGAGCGTACACACCATTCGCAGGCTCATGCCACCGCGCCGCTATGCGGCATTGCTCTGCTTCCTGCAGGAGACTCATGCGGACACCATCGACCACGTCGTCGACCTCCACGCCAAGCTGGTCACTCAGGCATACCGGCGCGCCCAGCGCCGCCATGATGAAGAGTTAAAGGCGCATCGACGCTCGCTCATGGGGAAGCTCTCGAGTTTCCGTACGATTGGAGGGCTCGTTCTCGCCGAAAGCGTTACAGACGCCGAGCTTCGCAAGACCATTCTGGAGCAGGTGCCGATGGAGAAGCTCCGTGAACAAGTCGACGAGACGGAGGAGTGGCTCTACGGGTCAAAGAGCGACGTCTTCTCTCACGTCACTACACGGTTCAGCTATTTCCGGCAGTTTTCGCCAAGCCTCTTCGAGCACCTCTCGTTGGAGACGGAGTCGGCTAGCGCCTCCAATCAGGTTCAGAGCCTTGTAGAGTCGGTCGCTGTTTTGCGTCGTATGAACAAGGGCGGCAAGCGGAAGATACCCGAAGACGCACCGATGGCCTTTATTCCGAAGGCGCGGCGTCGCTTTGTGAAACGAAACGGGCGGATCGACCGTGCAGCCTATGAATGTGTCGTACTGACGGTGCTACGCGATGAAATTCGGCGAGGAAACGTAGCCATCCGAGGAAGCAAGCGGTTTGGCCACCTCGCCGGCCTATTCATGCCGGATGAAGCCTGGGGTGAGGAGCGCGAGGCCTTTTACGCCCGTTCCGGCCTGCCCGCCGAACCGAGGACCGCTGTACGTCACCTCGATGACCGACTCGGACACGCCTACGACCGGTTTCTTTCCATGCTTCCCAGAAATGCCTACGTCACGTTTGAGAAGAACGGTTCCTGGCGATTCGGCACCGACCCAGCCGAGAAACTCTCCCCCGAAGCGCAACAGCAACTCAATGCGCTCTCGCGCCATCTCGGGCACCGCATGCGACGGATCCGCCTCCCGGATCTGCTCATCGAAGTCGACAACGAACTTCGATTCACCCGACACTTCAGCCTAGCGGCTCAGGGCAAGCGAACCCCTCAGGATGTATGCGTAGCCGTGGCCACCGTCATAGCATATGGGTGCAACCTCGGCCCGCACACTATGGCCCGGCTCACCAAAGGGGTGAGCTATTCCCAGATCAAACGGGTCGCCGATTGGCACCTCCATGAGGACCTGCTGCGGGCAGCGCTAGCCGATATCGTGAATGCGATCTCCAGGCTCGACACGGCTCGGGTTTGGGGCAAAGCAAAGACCTCGGCCAGCGATGGGCAGCGATTCCTCTTCCCACGGAAAACGGTGAAGCGGACCTACAGCCACCGGATGGGTGATTACGCCCTCGAGTTCTACTCGTTCGTTGCGGACAACTATGCCCCGTTCTACTCAGCGCCGATCGAGTGCACCGAGCGCGATGCGGCCTACGTGCTCGATGGTCTACTCTACCATGAGGCGGATCTCGAAATCGACGAGCACTACACTGATACGCACGGGTATACCGAGGCGAACTTCGCTGCCTTCGCACTGCTCGGCAAACGATTCTGTCCGAGGATCCGCGGTCTCTCGAAGCAGCGGATCTACCGGATCGACCAGACGCGAGACTACGGGCCGCTCCAGTCGATGTTGAGTCGTAGGGATCGGCAGATTCACCTGGACTGGATCGAGGAAGAGTGGGACCGGATTGGTCAGTTCTTCTGTTCGATGGCCACGGGACACACGACGGCGTCCGTGGCGATGAAGCGGCTAGTCGCTTTCGGCAGCGGAAACCATTTCTACCGGGCTGTACGCGATCTCGGGCGGGTGTTCAAGACAGAGTTTGTGCTCGACTATCTGACACGCCCAGCGCTGCGACGACGGGTGCGTCAAGGCCTGTTGAAGTCAGAGGAGCTTCACGCGCTGGCGCGGAGCGTTTTCTACGGCAAGCTCGGAAGAGCAGACTGGCGCGACTTTCGGAGGCAGATGTCGACGGCGAGCTGTCTGTTGCTCATCTTGGCCGCGATTGTCTACTGGCAGATCAAGGAAATTGAGCAGGTCTTGGCCGATGAAAGTGGGCGGGCCCACGCAAACGGAGCGGATCGGTTTGATCTGCTTGAGCACGTGAGTCCTGTGAGCTGGGATAACGTCACACTCTATGGGGAGTATGAACTCCGACGTGAGCTCGTGGATGTGCGGGGGCTGTAAACGTAACCAACACGGGATCTGCCTACCGTATAAAATTACACGAATACGCTTGGTACCCTGGGTAAGTTGCTGGCGGATATCGAATTCAGAGTCTCAAGCAATGTGGAAGATATTTCTCAAATCAGGTGAAGGCGTTGCGATACAAACGACCCTAGACCGATTGATTCAGAGTCTCGTTGATACTAAGTACGAACTGATAATTGGGAAGGTCGTGTATCTTGATTACGCCACAAAGAAGATTCCCATTGAACCTATTTTTAATCCATTCTTTCACAAGA
>JAZFQE010000106.1:0-7193 GCA_036444955.1 Gemmatimonadales bacterium | reverse complement strand
CGATCTGCGCAGCCACCTGTTGGCTACGTAACGCCTCGCTGGCGTTGTTCAGCTGTTGGCGTAGCAGCGCGATTTGCTCGTCAGTGCCGGACTCGTTCGCAGCGGTTAGTGCACGGCTTAGGCGGCTCACGTCCGATCGCGAATCTTGCAACGACTCCGTGAGCCCCGCCATCTGACCTTGCAGTGCCCGCACGGTTTGCCCGGACGCCTCTAGGATGCTGTCGACTCTGGTCTGCTCAGCGATGATCTCGGCGGTGCGCGCGCGCTTCCGGCTCAAATCGATGAAGTAGAAGGCTGCGATGGTCACAAGCAGTGTTGCGAACAGTACCACAACCACCGTCCGGAAGCCCTTGGTATGCTTCGCAACTTCGATGCTGATTCTTTGAGTCGTGCTCATGCCCTGGGCAGATCCGGCCGCCACGGGTGCTCGGCGAAGCGGATCCGCTGTGGCTCTAGCCTTTTCCACCTGCGGCGCTGGCGGTGGGCTCACGGAATCCGGGACGGAGTCTGGTACCAGCCGAAACTCGATGGACGGGCCATTAGCACCGAACTTGATTTGATCGGTGTCGTCAAGCCTCGTATCACCGCTGATCGTGTGTCCGTTCACGAGCGTTCCGTTTAGGCTCTGCAGATCTCGGATGCGCCACTTTCCTGAGGCCGAGAGCAGCACGGCGTGGCGTGTGGAAACGTCCAGGTCGGTTTTCGGTTCGAACTGAACGTCCGAGGAGGGATGACGGCCGATGGTTATCTTCGGTCTAGAAAACACGAACTGGGCGCCTGCCCGGCTCCCAGTAAGTATCTTGATCTGAACTTTCACTCGATCGCTACATGCCCACCGCCGCGGCCAGTACCGCAACGGCTATAATGACGGCGGACACCGCTGCAGTGAGGAGGAGTGCTGCCTGACCCTTTCGACTCGGCGGATCGCTACCGTCGTAGACTGGCACCGGTTCGGTAGTCGACTCGGTGTCTAGCAGCGGATAAACAGTATGGCCTACCGTGTCTTCCTTTTTCGCAGCATCGAGTCCGTCACCGTCGAGCCGAGCGATCACAACCGTAATGTTGTCCGGGCCCCCCCTTTCGTTCGCGAGCGCTATCAGGTCAGTACAGGCGACAGCCAGATCTTCGTTCGATGTTGCGGTTGCGGCGATCTCATCTTTATCAACCAAACCTGACAGGCCGTCTGAACAGATGATCACGGTGTCCCCGCGGCGGGCAGTTTGGTGGGTCAAGTCAACCTTTACGGTAGCCTCTGGACCCAAGGCTTGCAGGATAATGTTGCGCCGCTCGCTCTGCTCCGCCTCTTCTTCACTTATCTCGCCAGCATCGATCAGCCGCTGCATCAGCGACTGATCTTTGGTTATCTGGGCCCCCTTTCCGTCGCGCACTAGATAGGCCCGGGAGTCTCCCACCTGCGACAGGTACAGGTGATCTTCAAACAGCCCCACCGCCGTCGTAGTTGTACCCATGCCGCGCACTTCGGGGCGTTCTTTGGCGTACCGGTGGATCGCTGTATTGGCTTCTTCTACGGCTTCGCGCAGGCGATAAGCGAATTTATCTGCAGATTCGTCCTCCTCATCGACCCACTTGGTGGACATGTGTTCGTAGATCGTCTTCGTAGCCATGTTGCTGGCTACCTCACCCGCCGCCGCCCCGCCCATTCCGTCGGCAATAACCAACAGCGTACCCTTTGGTCCCAGCTCATGTTCGCGCACCTCGGGCTGCAGGGAGGCGTTCTTTGTACTCAGGTCGGCCACGAGGAACGCATCCTCATTGTGATCGCGAGCTTTGCCTACGTCGGTCTTGCCGAAGACCGACACCTTAACCCGACGGCTCTTACTCGATCTAAATAGCGCCACTTAGCTACAGCTCCAGAGATCTCTCAGTGTTAGATATACGTTACGGCCCGGCACCAAATCTAGCGCCTTGTCAATCCAGCGGCAGCTGCCCGCGTTGTTGTCCTGAAGATCGAATAGGGTCGCCACCAGCTGCGCAGCCTCAGCACGTAGATTTGTCGGCAAGCGTGCGTCATCATGTACACGCGTGGCATGCCTCCGCATCGAGTCGACCTGAGTTTGAGTTGGATTGCCGAAGTCGATCGTTTCCAATATTGCAAAAAGCTGGTCGCTGACCGCCGCACTATCGACAGAAGGTGGTGTGCCGGTCCCCAGTGTTGCCTGGGCCTGCTCACCTCCTCCTCGGGGTGCTGGGCTGGTTGCTCGTGGATCGATTCGTGGAAGGGTTGGAGTTTGTTGCGTCTGGGTTCCACTGAATGTGTTCCCACCACCTTGAGAACCGCTTGTGTTTTGGCTTTGCGCGCCGTCTGCCGTAACCGGAAGGCCCGACGAGTCACTGCCGACGACCATATACGCTACACTACCGGCGGCCAAAAGAACGAATCCCGCTGCGATAGCGACAACCGGTGTTTTCTTCTTTCCAGCCGCAGGTTGGGGTACGGGCTGAGGCGTGTCGGGCGTGGGCTCCCTCACTGCGGCATCGGACACTCTGGTCGAGGCGATCTGGGCGGTAGCGGCAGCGTCTGCCGCGTCTATCAACTGTGTTGCGTCCTCTGAGCTGACCGCGGCAGCAGCAAAGTCAATTTCGCCTACGACCGCCATCACGGCTTTGCCGAATTCATCTGCATTGGCATAGCGCTGAGAGGGCATGCGCGACAAAGCCTTGTCCATAGTCTCCTGGAGACCCGGGGGGAAAGCCTGACCTTGGAGCACCTGATTCAATTTCATAGGCTCGTCGGTGAGCCGTTTGAGCATGGTTTCCTGAGCGGTATCGGCCAGAAACGGCAGTCCGCCGGTCAACATCCGGAAGAGCACGAGCGCCAGAGAGTAAATGTCGCTGCGACCGTCGAGCTTGTCGCCGGAGAGCTGTTCAGGACTCATGTACTCCGGTGTTCCCACCACCAGCCCGGTCTTAGTTACGTTCTGACCCTCTTCGCCGCCTACGGCTTTGGCTATGCCGAAATCAACGACCTTGACCCCATCCGATCCGTCCCGCGTCTTGGTTATCATGATGTTGTCAGGCTTCAGATCACGGTGGACTATCCCCAGGTCGTGTGCCGCTTGCAAGGCGTTGGCGCACTGTTTCAAGATGTTGGCGGCGCGATCCGGTTTGAGAGATCCCTCGCGCTCTAACAAATCCGTGAGCGCTTCGCCCTCGATGAACTCCATCGCGAGATAGATCAGGCCATCATCGGTTTCGCCGAAGTCGTAAATTCCGCACACATTCGAATGGTTGATTAGGGCGGCGTTGGCCGCCTCGCGATTGAACCGTGCGATAGCATCCGGATCGTTTGCCATGCCCGGGTTCATCACTTTTATCGCGCTCTTGCGGCCCATCTTCACATGCTCGCCGAGGTAAACGGCGCCCATACCTCCCTCACCCAGTTTCTTGGTGATGTGGTACCGGTCAGCGATTACGGAGCCGATCAGATCGCCGGTTCCGCTCGGCGATCGAAGAGTCGATCCGTCGTCGGGACAGAACTTGGTCTCGTCAGGCCACTCTTTTCCGCAGGTAGTGCAGACCTTCATTTCACTTCCACCCGAAACAGCTTGTCACCAACCAAGAAGCGAGAGGCATTTCCCAGTTGCACGTCACTTCGTACGGCCATCGCTGTCCCGTTGCGGCTTCCCAAGTCTGCAATAACGAAGTCAGCGTCCACGGACCTCACTTCGGCGTGAGTGCTGCTCATCGACGGGTCATAGGGGAATATCCAGTCTCCCGTATCGCGGCCGATAACAATGTTGCGTCCGGGGGAAAGGTGAATCGAGTCTCTCGTGCTGCCGTCGGCACGCCCCTGCGTCAGGCTAGCGATATCCGCGCTGGGTGTAAGGCTTCCGAGTCTGCGGGTCGCGTCGAGTTCGGGTGGGTTCGGACCGGGGTATCCCAGCCTCCTGAAGCTGATCACCTGAGAACCGATCAGTAGCCGGTCCCCATCTTGCATGCGGTGGGGTTTCTCGATGAAGAACCAGGTCCCGTTCCTACTGCCAAGGTCCCGAAGCTCCAGCTGACCGTCCCGGTAATTGAGTTGGGCGTGAAGCGGAGACAAGAAGACATCTTCTGGGAAGCTGACGTCGGCCGCTCCGCGTCCAATTGTTGTCTCTTGGCGGCTTACGGCGACCCTTCCGACTTCTGTGCCGGTCTCGTCGAGCTGGATAAGTTCGATGTTGGCTGTGACGACATCCAGCTCGAGGGGGCGAAGATTCTCGAGTTCGTCGCCGGCAAGCTTGGTACCGCATTCCGGGCAGAAGTTGGCGCCGCTACGAACGTCGCCATTGCAAGAGGGGCACTTCTCCGTCCCAGCGCCACCAATCATGTTGGCTCCGCAGGCTGGGCAGAAAGCGTATGTCTGAGCTACAAGCGTCTGGCACGAGGGACACGGACGGCTGTCTGCGGAACTCGGCCCGGCTAGAGGCTGGGTGACATTTTTCGGAGGCGTATTCACCTGAGTAATCCCACCCCGGGCTTGTGAGTCGATGCTTTCAAACTTTCCCCTAAAGCGTGCGACAAATCTAGGAACAAGGCAAGGGTGCCGCTCTCCCGGTTGGACGCCCAATTTACTCCCAGTGCCTGGGAGGGTCAACAAGGTCCAAGTTGGCTCGGCAGTTGAATTTGTGTAGCTTCGGGTCGACATGAGGAAAGCCGCCCTCCGCTTGCTTGCCACGATCACCTTTGTAACAGCTAGCTGCACCGCAACCGGTACATGGCGGTCGGGTCCGCTGCCGGCTCCAGCCACTGCCAGCGGTCCCCTGGAGATCAAAGTTAGCTATCCGCGGACTTCCGACACGGTTGAAACCGTCGGTGACACTACGGTCCTCACGGCGCGAGAAGATCAAGTTATCACGAGCCGGGACTCCGTCTTCATTCTTGGGTCGGTGGGTCGTGGGGATGCGGAGTTGACGGTTAACGGCACCCAAGTCGATGTCTATCCCACTGGCGGCTGGATCGCATGGTTGCCGCTGTCGGGGGATTCCATTCAGGTGTTTGAGATCTCCGCCACTGCGGGCGGCGTGAAGCAAATTGCTCGGCTCACCGTCCCGGTAGCCCCCTATTTTCGTGAGCCCGATTCCGATGTTTGGATTGACACAACGTCGCTTTCGCCGGTTGGTGATGTGTGGGTCCGCCCCGACGAACCCGTGGCGTTGACCCTCACCGCGGCAGCGGGAGCGGAGATGTACCTTCGGCGGCCGGACAGCCAGCTTGTTCGCATACTACCCGTAGGAGGAACCGACGAGCGTTCGTGGGGGGAAGTAGCGTTTGCGACGAACCCAAACGCCTCTGCCCCTCGCGCAGCAGGTCGGCGCTATGAGGTGTGGTTGAGAGGACCGCTCGGACCAGACCCGGGCCCAATATTGAAGCCCGCCCCGGAACCCCCAGATACTGCTCTGACATGGCCGATGGTTCTAGCGGTCGTGGGCCTCGATACCGCCGTTGCTAGATGGCCCTTGAGGTTGGGTGTAATAAATACAGCGCAGACCACAGTGGCTGTTGTGAACGACGATCCAGAGCGCTTAGGAGACACTGACCGGCTGACCCCCGGCCGCCCGTCGCCGTGGGGTACGTACCACTGGTTCTTCCCAAACAGTACCGTCGCGGAGGTCACCGGCCGGGTGGGAGGTCAGGTAAGGCTCCAGCTTTCGCAGGGTGCCGTGGCCTGGGTGAACGCCGTAGACGTTCAGCCGCTCACGCCAGGAACCCCGCCCCCGCGCGGCACGACCCGGTCGATTCGTTTGGTCCCGGGTGATGAATCCCTGACTCTTCGGATGCCGCTGCCGGGAAGGATTCCGTATCGGATCGGCGAAAGTGAGTATGAGGTTACAGTGACGCTGTACGGCGTCGCCGCCGACATGGATTGGATTCAGTACGGCGGTACGGACCCGCTGATCTCGCTGATCTCGTTCTCGCAGCCCACCGCGGACGAGACGATCGTAAACGTAAGATTGACGCAGCGGGTTTGGGGATATCGCGCACGGTGGGTCGGCAACGACCTAATGCTCGAGATACGACGGCCGCCTGCGGTTGACCGACGGAACCCGCTCCGTGGCCGTTTGATCGCCCTAGATCCCGGCCACCCACCCGGGGGAGCGATCGGACCGACGGGCAGCACCGAATGGGACATCGTTCTTGCGGTCGCAGACAAAGCTAAGGTTCTGCTGGAGGATCGCGGAGCTAGGGTAGTGCTGACTCGGACGTCAAATTCGGAGATGGGCTTGTTGGAGCGTACTGCGAGGGCGGAAGATTCGGGTGCCGAAGTCCTCGTGTCGATTCATGCAAATGCCTTGCCCGATGGAGTGAATCCGTATGGCAACAACGGCACGTCGGTTTATTACTACCAGCCGCGCAGCGCGTCCCTGGCGCGTGAGCTAAACCGGGCGCTGGTGGAACAATTCGGATCGCGGGATCTTGGTATGGGTCGTGGCGATTTGGCGATGGTGCGTCCTACCTGGATGCCTTCAGCTTTGACCGAAGGCCTTTTCATCATACTCCCTGATCAAGAGGCGATTCTGGCGAGCGAAGTGGGCCAGTGGCGCTATGCGCAGGGAATAGTGGAAGGGATTCGCAGATTCCTGGCTCAGTCCGCTAACTAGGTTGTCCGAAGAGGGAACCATGAGTGTTTCAAATCTCCCTACGCTGGTCTTGAGCCTGGCCGCCGAACTCAGAACAAAGCACAGTAAATTCGGGTAATTTATAGGGAGAAGATGAGGCGATTCTTTTCTCTTATCACGGTCGTAGCCGTGCTCAGTTCCCCGGCGGTGCCGGGCTGGGCCCAGTCGCCCGAGCAGCGTGATGTGCTTGAGCGATTGCGTCAGGAATTTTCCCGCATAGAGGATCTCGATCTATTGGCCAATCGGGAAAGCTTGACCATTGCCGTTGCCCGCGTTGATCGCGATAACCCGATGCTTCATCTCGAGTTGGGTTTCCTGGCCTACCGCATAGGGGAGGTCAGCGGTGAACGAGATAGGTTCGACGACGCGGCGGGGGAGTTCGAGTGGGCGGCAGAGCTAAGGCCCGAGTGGCCTTATCCGTGGTATGGTTTGGGACTCTCGGAGTCGGCCCTAGGGGAACACTCCATCATCGCGGTCGCAAACCTCAAGCAGTCGCTCGGTATCGATTACCTGTCAAAGGCGACCGGCGCGTTTTCACGAGCCGCTGAGGTAGACCCAAGCTTCGTGGAGGCG
>JAZFQE010000105.1:0-2745 GCA_036444955.1 Gemmatimonadales bacterium | reverse complement strand
CGAAGCCGATAGGATGCACGGCCGCATATCAGGGCTCCACCTGAACGGCTGTTCGTTGTGGCCGATAGATGACCTGGGACGGGTCTTCGCGAACATCCATCAATAATTTGTCGAGTTCCCTCAAGGTTCCTCGAGTTTCCGCTACGAGTCCGGGGAGCTCACCTAGTCCAGTCGCCACAATTGTATCAAGAGATTTTTCGTTAGTCCCAAACCACTCGTCGAGACGGTTGGTTAGCTGTGCAACGTCTGCAGTGGCCTGATTTAACTGCTCAATTGCTGCCAGAAGATCTGGCTCCGCCTGATCCAGTAGGCCTCGAACCTGGTCCACCATGTCTCGCAGATCGTCGAGTGCTGCGACCAACCGTTGCGGTAGCGCTGCCAGTGTTTCCCGTTCACCGACCAGGGTGTCACTCAGCAATTCGATATTGGCCAGTGTGCGAGTCAGGGATGCTTGATTGTCTTCGCCCAGCAGGCTATTGGCTTGGTCGAGAAGTATGGCAACTTCGGCGGTAATTTCACCACTTTGAGCGAGTAGAGCCGCCAGCCCAACGTCTCTGGTCGCGATGATTGGATACTCGCTGTCAGTTTCTGTTGAAAGCGGTGGAAACTCGCCCGAGTCTGCCGCAAGGTTGATGAACGCGACTCCCGTAATGCCCTGGTAGACTAGGCTCGCGTACGTGCCTTGGTGGATCGGAGTCGTGGCTGCTATCGTAACCTCGACCGAGACACGTGTTCCCTGGTTGGTAATCAAGTCCATGGCAACAATCTCACCCACGTCAACGCCCAGGTAGCGAACAGGACTACCAAGCGTGAGCCCACTGACATCACGGTCAAACATCACCGTGTAGGTTGCCATTGCATCTGTGGTGCGCCCGCCAGCGATCCAAACAGTGAACACCACCGTCATTGCCGCGGCAGCCAAAATAAAAACACCAACGATCAGATAGCTAGTGCGTTCTTCCACGATTATTCTCCGTGTGTATGGCTCGATGCGCCCTAGGGTCGTTGAAGTAGCGCTGAATCCAGGGATGTGAAGATTCACGTACCTCAGACAAAGGGCCCATGATGGCTTTGCCGTCCACAAGGACGGCAACTCGATCGCAAACGGCAAACAAGGTATCCAAGTCATGAGTGATCATTACGATTGTCAGATCCAGGCTCGTGTGCAAATACGCGGTCAGCTCATCGAACTCCGTGGCCCCGATAGGATCAAGGCCGGCGGTAGGCTCATCCAAGAAGAGAATTTTCGGCTCCAGTGCCAAGGCTCGAGCGAGTGCAGCTCGCTTTCTCATGCCACCCGAAAGCTCAGCCGGGTACTTGTCATAGGCCTCCGGCCGTAGCCCAGCCATCAGAATCTTCAATTCCGCCAGCTCCCGTCGGGTCACCGCATTAATGTCCGAATGCAGCGCAATCGGTAGCTCAACATTTTGAAGCACCGTGAGTGCAGACAATAGCGCCCCGTTCTGAAATAGCACGCCCCACTGACGTTCAAGTCCGAGGCCCTGTTGCCTGATGTCCTGACCGAATACCTTGATCTGTCCCGACTTCGGCTTGTGCAAACCGAGGATGCTTCTGAGAAGCACCGATTTCCCGGTCCCAGAGCCGCCCACGATCCCGAGGATTTCCCCGTGTATGACTTCGAGGTCTAGACTGTCGTGGACGCGTTGGGCGCCAAATTGATTAATCAGATTACTGACCTGAATGACGGCTTCCATCAGATCCCCAAGCTTGAGAAGACTACCGTAAAAACCGCATCGGCCAGAATGATGAGGAACACGGCCTGAACAACCGCTGTCGTGGTCAGTCGACCCAGTTGCTCGGCGGATGCGCTGACTTGTATACCCCTCAGCGTGCCTACCCCTGCGATCAGTAATGCAAAGACCGGAGCTTTGACGAGCCCAACGAGGAAGTCTTGGATCTCGGCGGCGTCTGCGGTTCTCTCGATGTATTGAACCGCAGAGATATCGAGCACTAGAGTGCTCAGTGTCAAACCACCCACGATCCCGGCTAAGGTTCCAACGACCGCAAGGAAGGGCAAGGAGATGAGTAACCCGATCACCCGGGGTGCTATTAGAATTTGATTCGGGTTCAAGCCCATCACCCGAAGCGCATCGATCTCCTCGTTCAGCTTCATGACTCCGATGGAGGCTGCAAAGGCGCTACCCGATCGACCGGCTGCCATGATCCCTGCTAGCAGCACGCCCATCTCTCTCAGCATCGACACCGTCACGAGATCGGCCACGAATACTTCTGCGCCAAACTCTGCAAGTTGATTAGCGCCCTGATGGGCCAGAACGAGGCCCATCAGGAACGAGATGAGTGCAACGATCGGTACTGCTCTCGCACCCGTGTGTTCAATCTGCCGGATTGTTTCAGTGAGCGCCAAGCGAGAAGGGTGGACGACGCCACTTAGAACGGCCTGTGCGATACGGCCGACGTCTTCGATCCCAGAGGCTGCCGCTCGACCAACTCTCTCCAATAGCTGAACGAGCCGACCAGGGTCTGCAGCCACTCCGGAGTCTGACGCCTGAGCCGCAACAGCCGAATCACGAATATCGGTGATGTTTTTGAGAAACTTGAAGTGAGCGGCCTTGAATCCCAGAAACTGGGTCTGGCGACCCTCGGACTCGAACTCCTGTGATTTGCGAAACAGCACCCAAGCGCCAGCAAGATCGATGTTCTGGAGACCGCCACACTGAAACGTGATCTGCTGGGCGTCGTCGCCTTGAATGTCGCGTAAGGCTT
>JAZFQE010000104.1:0-2513 GCA_036444955.1 Gemmatimonadales bacterium | reverse complement strand
ATAGGGCGTCCACCGCCTCTTGCAGCATCCGCTTCTCGTTTCGGAGAATCACCTCCGGAGCTCTGTGCTGCATCAATTTCTTGAGGCGGTTGTTCCGGTTGATCACCCGCCGATACAAGTCGTTCAGGTCGCTCGTGGCAAACCGGCCACCGTCCAGCGGCACAAGTGGCCGCAGATCCGGCGGGATAACCGGAACCACGTCAAGGATCATCCATGCCGGATTGTTGCGCTCGTCGGTTTTGTCACCCGAGTTGCGAAATGCGTCCACAATCTTGAGCCGCTTGAGCGTCTGCTTCTTACGATGCTGGCTGGTTTCCGTCAGCACAGACTTGCGCAACTCGTCAGAGATCTTGTCGACATCGAGACGGCCTAGCAGCTCGCGAACGGCAGGCGCCCCGATTTCAGCAAAGAAGGCTGCGTCGCCCTCTTCCTTCGCTTTAGCTTTTAGCTCGAGAAATCGATCCTCGTCCAATAACTCGTTGGGCTGAACCTCTTGCTCACCCGGGTCGATGACTACGTAGTTGGTGTAGTACACTACACGCTCCAAGTCTCGGAGCGTTAGATCCAAGAGATTCCCCATCGGGCTCGGAAGCGTCTTGAAGAACCAGATGTGCGCCACCGGCACCGCCAGCTCGACGTGCCCCATACGCTCGCGCCGCACCTTGGAGAGCGTGACCTCTACACCACAGCGATCACATATGACGCCGCGATACCTAATCCGCTTGTACTTGCCGCAGTGGCACTCCCAATCCTTGACCGGTCCGAAAATGCGTTCGCAGAACAGCCCATCCTTTTCGGGTTTGAAGGACCGGTAATTGATGGTCTCGGGTTTCGTGACCTCCCCCCACGACCACCAGGTTCGCTGTCCTTGAAGCTCCAGCCTTTCTCGCTCCTTCGAGTCACGTGGCCCGCGAATCTCTTCAGGGCTGGCGATACGAACCTTGATGAAGTCAAAACTCGAGCTTCGTTGCTCGCGAGCGGCGCGAAAATCAATCATCGCTGGCTCTCCCTATTCCTCGTCATCATCAGCAGCACCCAGGGTCACCTTGAGCCCAAGCGCCTGAAGTTCTTTGACGAGAACGTTGAACGATTCCGGAACTCCCGGTTCCGGTAGATTCTGTCCCTTGACGATCGCTTCGTACACGCGGCTGCGACCGTTGACATCATCCGACTTCACGGTCAGCATCTCCTGCAATACGTGCGCCGCACCATATGCCTCCAGCGCCCACACCTCCATCTCTCCAAACCGCTGGCCGCCAAATTGAGCCTTACCGGCGAGAGGCTGTTGGGTGACGAGGCTGTAAGGACCAATCGAACGCGCATGGATCTTGTCATCCACGAGGTGCGACAGCTTTAGCATGTACAGCGGACCGACGGTGACTTCCGATTCGAACCACTCACCGGTCCTACCGTCGCGTAGACGGACCTTTCCAACGTGCCGCAACCCCACCAATCCCATGAGTTCCTGCGCTGCTCCTTCGATGTCGGCCTCGCTCTTCCGTCCCAGCATCTTGGCCAGATACGGCATTCCCCGAAACTTCAATGTCCCGGCCCGGTCGAGTGCCGTTCTCTTCTTGGCCGCCCTCACGCCGACCTTGAGATCACTCACCTCGGCGTCGGACGGCGGATTCTCGTCGTCTTTCAACCGCGCCGTGTGATACCCGAGCTGCGCCTCCGCTTCCTCCTGTTCCCGTTCCGCCACTTCCTTCGCTGCTCTCTCCAAGAACTCGCACACCGCGCGGAGTAGATCGCGGGTTTCCTGACTCAAGGCGCGGCTCGCAAGCTTATCAAGCCTCACGACTGCCAGATCGTGGGCACTGCCGTTCTCCGGGGGAAGTCGCTTTAGATCCGCCATCAGCTGGCGGATCGCATCGGGGCTCCATCCGGGCGCTTTCGTCTTGAGGTTCAACGCGTCACCAGCCCAACGCAGTCCTGCCAACCGCAACAGGAACCCAATCTCGGTTTCGTTGGCCCCTTGGAACACAGGTGTCTTCGCTTCGAACCCCAAAATACGAGCCGCCCATCCGAGGTGGGTTTCCAATACTTGGCCCACATTCATGCGGCTCGGGACGCCGAGCGGGTTGAGCACGATCTCGACGGGGGTACCGTCCGGTAGGAAAGGCATATCCTCTTCCGGAACAATCCGGGCGATGATTCCCTTGTTTCCGTGGCGCCCAGCCATCTTGTCGCCCACGGAGATCTTCCGTTTTTGTGCCAAGTACACCTTGACCAATTGAATCACGCCCGGGGGCAACTCGTCTGGCTGGAGAATCTTGTCGATCTGATCCTCGGCTTTCTCCTCCAAACGGGCGCTTTCCTCGTGGGCAGCATCAATTGCCGCGCGAATCCGCTCGTTCACGGCCTTCGATGCAACCCGCAGCGTCTTGAGATCGATGTCAGTGAAGTCGACCTCGGCGAACACCGTCTTGGTCAGCTTCGTTTTCGCCGGAAGGTATTCCTCCACCGTGCCGTTCTTGAGCATCAGCGCGACTTCTTGATTCGGCAGAAGGTCC
>JAZFQE010000103.1:0-7779 GCA_036444955.1 Gemmatimonadales bacterium | reverse complement strand
GAGCCGTATCAGCCGACCAGTGGGCCCCGGCGACTGAAAACCCGATGAAGTTCTCGTTGGTGTCCCAGGGATCCGCCGCATCGGCGACGGACAGAGAGAGCAGACCGACGAACAGTGCTGCAGTCCTGATCATGATCGCATCGGCTAGTGGCGATAGGCTCCATTCTTGATCGTCAACTGTCCCCACAAGGCGTGGGCCAGTGCCTTGCGCTCGAGTTCGGGATCAGGTTTCGGATCCGGAACCATCTCGCCGTTCGGCCTGAGGAAAAATGACGCTGGTTCGAGGTCGGGTTGCAACACGACGATCCGTTCTTCTTCGAAGAAGGCGTTATTTACATGGTACTGCAACATGGCCCGGCCGGCGCCGTCGGCGTATTCAGGCCGGGTCAGGTCACGGCCGATTCCGGGGTGGTCGGTATCCAGGCCGATCAGTGACAACAAGGTCGGCACGATATCGATCTGGCTGGTGATGCCCGAGATACGCCGGGGTTCAATTGTCGGGCCGATAATTACGCCCGGAATTCGAAACCGCTCCACAGGCACCAGTTGTCTGGCGAACAATCTATCGCCGTGGTCCGCAACGATGAGAAATACCGTGTTGTCCCAGTAATCGGAACGGCGGGCCATGTCGATGAAACGCCCGAGTGCATAGTCCGCGTACTTGATGGATGATTCCCTCGGCCCGTACGCGCTCTCGGCCACCCGGCCATGCGGGATGTCGAATGGCGCGTGGTGGCTGGAGGTGAAAATCAGGCTGAAAAATCGTTGATCCCCCATTTTGCTCAGTTCTTCATGAGCACGGGCAAACAAGTCCTCATCGGAAACGCCCCAGGCTCCCCGGAAGACAGGGTTTTCGTAGTCGTTTTCGTCGATGACAGTCTGAAAGCCGTTGTTCAGGAAGAACCGCCTCATATTGTCAAAGTGAGACTCTCCTCCATAAATGAAGCTCGTGCTGTAGCCATGGCTTTCCAGCAGGCTGGCGATCGTGAAGAAATTATCCTGGGTGTCCGACCGTTTGACCACGTTGGTCTGCGGCGAGGGCGTGAACCCGGTGATGACCGCTTCGATCCCCCTGGCCGAACGTAAGCCGGTGGCGTATAGCCGCTCGAACCAGATGCCCTGGTCTGTCAATGCATCGAGGTTGGGTGTCAGGTCCATACCTCCCAGGCTACCCACGAATATGGCGCCCAGGCTCTCTTCGAGCACAATTACGAGGTTGAGCGGTTCATCCCGCTCCACGGTGGCCACTTGACGGTGCAGGGTCGGCGCTGCCGGATCGAGTTGGTCCTCTTCTGCAATCCCGGCTTCTTTCAATACGACGCTGAGCACTTCTTTCTCAGTCATCTCGCCGTAGCGGACTTCCTTGCTGGAAACCTCCTTGCGGTGCTCATATATCGCATGCAACACGGAATAGGGTGAATTAAGGGGCAACTGGTTTACCATGGCGTCCCCGGAAAATGCCGCGTTGCTTGGATTGAGGGGCCGATGATCCGTAGTGGAACGGATCATGGCAGCCATCAGGACGAAGGTCACTGGTGTCGCCAGGATACAGAAGCCGAAGGAAATCCTCATGCCGGACCGAGGGTCTCGGCGCAACCATCGGGCGACAATCCAGCCAATGAGAACCGCGAGCGCGGTGAAGCCAACCAGTTCCGGAAGATTGGTGCCGGTCAGCGTAGCCAGCATTTGACGCGGGTATTCCATGTACTCGACAAACAGGTAATTCGGCCGGCTGTCGAACTCGGCGATGAAGGACACCGTGGAGGCTTCGACGAAGAAGATCAGCGCCGTGGCAACTCCCGCGTAAACGGGGATGATCCAGTTGCCGGCCCGGCGCAGAGGGCCCCAGGTATGAAACCAGGGTTTCAGAAGAAAGATCGGGCCAAGCAGTCCCGCTACCAGGATTAGGTCAAATCGGACACCCTGCAGCAGGATGAATCCAACACCGTTCGTGGGCGCTACCCGGTCCCAATGAAGTGCGATCAGGAAAAGGCGGGACAGCGTTAACGCCGCCAGGATGCACACGGTCTGGACGGCAGGACGCTTGAATAATCTTATGCTGTCTGCCATAGAGACAGACTAGCAGCGTTTGCTTCCTAGTACTTGCCCGAACGCGCCAACAGTGCGTTGCGCTCTAGGATCTATGAAAGCGCAGACCCCGCCTCTTTCGGCCCCATCCCTTGAAGGTATTATTAGGTCGAGCCCGGTAGTATACATAGTTCTGTCGCGATTCCTTCGGGTATCATTCCATGCCCAGCCAGGTTTCATTTTTATGCACAGTCATCGCAGTAATAGCAGCGATACGAGTAAATTTACCTGTATCGCATTGGCCGTCCTCGCGGCGCAACCCGGCCTTGCCCGGGCCCAGGATGTCGGGCTTGAGCAGGCCGCAGATTTACGCCAGGTTATTACGTCGGCGAAGTCTTTCGACGAAATCGCGGTGGAACTCACCAATCCGATGGGCAGCCTGTCTGCAGTCTTCAACGACTTTCAGTACAACACGTTCCAGGGCAATCTGAACGGCGCCAGCGACCAGACCAGGCTGACTTACCTGATCACGCCGTCGATACCTTTTTTGCTGGATAACGGAAAGAGCATCGTACTGCGCACCACATTTCCGGTGACTTTCGGCGAGCCCACCATACCGTTCCAGATAGACCAAGATTACGCTGATTGGAGGATTCGGCAGTTTGCGAATTTTCTCCCGCTGGACACGCCGATGCGTAAAGATCATTCGTACATGGGCGACATCAGCGTCGACCTCGCCTACGGCGGTGTCAATGACAATGGTTACATCACGATGTTCGGGGTCGCCGCAGTGCTCCCGACATCCCGGGATGGTTCGAGTGAAAGAGACCAGTATTTGCTGGGGCCTGAATTCGCCTTCGGCAAAGTGACACGGTGGGGCGTAATCGGCGCCTGGGCGACGCATCTTACGAATGTCGCCGCGGCTGACGAGAAACTCCCCGTCTACGATACTAATCTGACGTCTTTGAAAATATTTTTCGCTTATGGGCTGGGCAACGGCTGGCAGATTATTTCGAATCCGGTCATCGAGTACGATTGGGAAGGCCTCAAGGACAACAAGCTTCTACTGCCCATCGGAGGCGGATTTTCCAAGACCACTTCGATTGGCAGGATCCCGCTGAAAATGGATCTGGAACTTTTTCATTACATCGAAAGCCCGACGGCCTTCGGCCCGGAATGGCTGCTCACATTCAGCGTTACCCCCGTCCTCTCGGACCGTTCACGCTAATGGATGCTCGGCAACTAGCGTCCGCGCTGCTGGCGGAACCTAGCCAGGCTTTCCTCCAGGATTCTCAATCGTTCTTCCAGCCGGCCGTCACCACCGCCGATGTTCGTGCCGTCGGCCAGCGTGATGGATTTCCATCCGAGCATGTTGGAGCCGGCACGTGACGGGTGCCCGACTATCTCGATTCGATCCCCTGCCTTGAGTTCGTCTGCTGCCCACCCAGATCGCCTGAGGGCGACGGAGGCGTCTCCCTCCGCCATCCAGGATTCGAGCTCCCCTTCCTCGTTTCTGACGTCGAGGTAAACTCGCGCATGCGGGTTTACGAAGCGAAACTCGGACACGACACCCGAGATTTCGACAGTCTCTTCGAGCTGATAATGAGCCGCGAAGTTGTGGTGAGACGAGGCGGGCGGCGTCATCAGCAGCGCACCGCAGATAGAGATCAATATCTTAACTTTCACCGTGTGTTCCCTTCGTCAGAATTGCCCGGATATTACTTCACATGGCGAACGGTCGAGCTCTACATCCGGTGTCAGGACTCGTGGGCGCTCGATCGTCAGGGGCTGTCGAAGCATCACTGGGTCGTACAGAGTGAATTTCACCTCCAGTCTGCGTTCATCGTCCGAGCTGACCGTGTAGCGCTCTATGCTTCTCGCCCGGTCACTGTTGTGAATGGCCAGCTGATCGTCTGCAAGGTTGGGTGTTACATCCACGGTTTCCACGACCAGTGTGCGTCCCTCGTACCAACCGATTGAATGTCCCGCCGCACTTTTTTGCCCGCCATCCGGATGACCGCGACCATCCATGTAGATCGTACGATCCACAGTCAGATCTTCGCCTAATATAATGATGCGATCGTCGTATACCTCGAACTCGATCGGATCAGAATGCAATATCGTTCGGAAAACTCCAAAGCGCTCGCACTGAATGGCCGGATCATCAGCGAGATCGAAAGCTGAACCGACTTCCCGGCCGGTGACGGTGAGCCGATCGGCGATGATCTGGAGGGTATGCGCCGCGAGGGTCTCTATGATTTCCTGGGCGGACATATAGTCGTTGGACGGATCGTATAGGAGCGACCGCAAGTACTCGTAGGTCTCGGTCGTACACCTGCACGAAAACTGCCCTTCGATGTTCCACGCGGGATTCTCTAATGTGTCCAGGCTATTGGTGCTCCAGACTCCCGAAAGGTCTACAGGCTGCGTGTCTTGGGCGTGCGAGAGCGTGACATGGAGAAGGAAACAGCCTATGAGGGTCGTTCCAGCGAGTACGCGCATTCTGGATCTTGGCCGGACGCGCGGTGTACTCGGTTTCCCTGGTGTGCAGACGACGACTCTCATGAAGCCCCCAGATAGCGGACTCGCTGTTGGCCTGAATATTACCCGATCCTTGGAGGGCTGCAATGTTGAATGACCGGCGACTCCTGCAGCCTCCCCGTTGTCGGAGCCTTTTCCTGGGCCCAGAAACGTACTCACGCGGGCGGGCTATGTCTATAATGAGTCTGCCTCTGCTCCAAGAAGACACTCAGTGAAGGGAACGACATGACAGGCAGAAAATTTCCGCTACGCTTCATCCTCCCGATCGCACTGGTTCTCAGCTTTGGACTCCCCGCAATCGGGCAGGCTGAGGGCGTATTTCTGAAAACGGCCCACACCTTAAATAATGAGACGCGGGGCTATTGTCTCGATGTGCCCGGCCACACGCCGAATATCAACGTGGACGGCCATCTGCGGATGCACTCGTGTAAGTACGGCGAAGATAATGTCGATCAGCTTTTCGAGTGGATCGGGGTAGGGCAGATCGGTGCGCCCGAGTTTGGCCGGTGCCTGGCGACCGAAAGCATCGCCGCAGGCAGCGATCTCTATATCCGGGAGTGCGCTGCTGCCCCGGAACAGTCCTGGACAGTGGGGCCGAGCGGCGAGATCAGCCCGGAATCCCGGCCTGATCTTTGTATGACCGTGGAGAGTGAGCACCGCTTGGCGGGGGCGCCGCCATGGATCTCACCGGTCTACTACGCGCGCGAGGCGGCGTTGCAGCCCTGTGCGGAATCGGCTCAGATCTACCAGCAGTTTCGCTGGGGGCGAGTCGACGAGCAAAAGCGGAGCTATGCCGACACCGTGGGACGAGAGATGCCGGCGGGGCTGGCTGCGCAGATAAGGGAAATCGTTGCACGGGATGCCGGTGCACAAGAGACATCGGCACTCTATGCTGACCAACCCAGGGTGTATGAGCTGGGCGAGCTCGACGTCGTCGAGAATCTGGCCTACGGGCCTCATGAACGCCACCGGCTCGACGTGCATACGGACAAGTACCGTTACGGTGACACGCCCATGCCGGTCGTCATGTATTTTCACGGCGGCGCCTTTGTCCGTGGGAACAGACAAGAGTATCGGAATGTGGCCGACTACTTCGCGAGCCTTGGGCTCGTTGGGGTCAACGCCACCTACCGTCTCGCTCCGGAGGCGAAGTGGCCGGCCGGATCCGAGGACGTCGGCGCGGCGGTCGCATGGGTCAAAGCGAATATCAGTGACTACGGCGGCGACCCCAATCAGATATTCGTCATCGGCAAATCCGCTGCGGCGTTTCATGTAGCGGCTTACGCTTTCAGACCGGACATCCTGGATCCCGGCACTCCCACTGCCGCCGGGGTGGTGCTCGTATCGGGGACTTATGGCACGGACAGCACCAGTCCCTCCGACGGCCGTCTCGCCTACTTCGGGGAAGACCTCTCGACGTGGCCCGGGATCTCGACGCTAGGAAACATTCAACGGGCGGACATTCCAGTACTGATATCCATATCGGACTTCGACAGTTCCACAAGGAAGGAGTCATTCGTGGACCTAGTACGGGAATTGACCGTCGACCACGGTCAAATGCCGCGTGTCGTGCAGTTGATCGGGCACGATCACTATTCTCCCAATCCGAGTATCGGAACTCAGGATACGCAGCTAAGTGGGGAGATCCTGCAACTGATTCGCTCCACGGCAGGGGCATATCAGCAGATGACCGCTCGGTAACCACGTGAATCTGGCGGTTCCGGGCCACTCGGTAATGTGTGTCCTGACTAGCACATCAATACGGAATAGAAGTCGCACCGGAGTTTGAGGGTATCGAGTGAGGGAGAAGTGATGACAAAGCTCGGGATTTTGATTCCGTCGATCGCACTGGCACTGTTGGCTGGGCTCTCCGTTTCTGCCCACCACAGCCCGGGGTACTACTTCGATATGGGCACGACGATTGTCCACAGCGACGTGACGGCGGTCTCGTTCACGGCCGCCAATCCCCACGGCCGGTTAATCTATACGATGGCGGATGAAGAGGGCAACGAGAAAGAATGGATTGCGGAGCTTCCGGCCAACAACATGATGCGCCGACACGGCGTTACTGGCGATATGATCAGCCCCGGAGACAAGCTTACGCTGAGAGGTAACCCGGGCCAGAACGGTGCGACGATGCTTCGGGTGACCCACGCACTTCTGCCCAACGGAGAAGTCGCAACATTCTACGCTCCGCAGGGAAGCGGTACGCTGGAAGACCTAAGGGTGAACTGATCCGGCCCCGCTTCGACTCGGCGAACCCGTAACGGCAGCTAGCCTATCTCCCGGCTTGAACAGCTCGCCACCCATTCTCCGCGTTCACTGTAGACCGCCAAATTCGGGAATACACTCATACTCCCAGATCTCACCGTCCGGTGCGGAATTCCAGCGACCGTTCACGACGTAGGGCTCTTCGTAGTACGTGGGATCGTGCACCTCGCCCGTGAACGTCAACATGTCGCCATCCCGACGATAACGCTCGACCACGTACGCGCCCTCATCCCCCGAGAACGGGAAACCGTTCGTCCATGTGTAGTTGGTCGCCGACATGAGAGTGGTTCGGACCACCAGCGTCTCACCTTCCCAGTGACCCGTGGAGTAACCGCCGATTGACGGTAGCCAGTGATCGGGGGCCTCACGACCGTCCATGAAGATACGGCGGACCTGGTGAAAATGCTCATACAGAAGCAGAATCTGGTGATCCTGCTGGACAATCTCGATCGGATAGGGATCGACCAGCCCCAGGGGTACGCCCGGCATGAGGCACCGCAAGGTCGGATCTTTCTCCGCGCTGTAAGCCTCGTATTCCGCTCGCCCCGCGGGCGTCAGCCTGACCTCATCCGGTACTGGCTGTCCCATACGCGGTGGATGCTGCGGATTCCAGATACCCTCGAAATCAGCCTGGGCATAGACGACACCGGTGAGCTGAACGGCCACTGCTGTGACTGTAACGATTAGAGCGATTCTTCGAGTACGTATCATCAAGGTCTTATCCTGAGAGGTATTCCGAAATCGTACTCCAGATTCCCAGAGTAATGTAGTGCTTCACCGGACCGGATGGAGCGTAACTTCCGGTCGAACAGCGGCACGGAAGAACGATTCGATTTATTAAGTGATTGAAACGAAAAGATTTATGCCGAATCGTCGGAATCTGCCCACCGCATAGCTAGGTTCAGAGCGCCAACGCCGCTAAGATAAATGTACCTCCTC
>JAZFQE010000102.1:0-9869 GCA_036444955.1 Gemmatimonadales bacterium | reverse complement strand
TGGACATCTTCTTCACGGGAACGGATCCAACATTAATACCCCACATTCTGAACGAGGCGGCGGCGCAATGGCGAGACATGGGTGTGGATCGGGCCCGTGAGTCAGCAAGGCGGCGCACCGCCTATATCCAGAATCAGCTCCGGACAACCGGGTCCCAGCACCAAGAAAAACTGATCGAGCTCCAAAGATTCCGTGAAACGCAGCAGATCACCGATCTCTCCGCGGAGGAAGCAGCCATTGTCAGCTCGATACACTCCGCGGAGCGGGAGAAACAGGACGTACTAGTCTACGCTTCGACGCTGAGAGACGCTTTGCAGTCAAGCGGCTCTAGCGGATTGGAGACGCTGAACCGGCTGTCGGCTGTGGAGGAGATTCAAACTAACTCGGCACTGTCGTTCCAGATTCGGTCGTTGCTCGAGCTCTACGAATCCCGGCGGGCAGCAATCACCGCCGGGGGGTTGAGGGAATCAAACCCGCAAGTGATCCGGCTGGACCAGCGGATCCAGGAAGCACACGCGGCGCTCACGGGAGCTGTACGGGCCGCGCTCGAGGGTGCGGAAGCGCGCATTGCTGCGGTGGACAACCGAATTGGTAACCTGAGGGACCAGCTCGCGACGTTTCCAGGAAAGGCGACCAGCTTAGCCCAGCTGCAGCTCGAGGTCAATATCCTCGATCAGACGCTGCAGTACCTCCTGGGACAGTACGAGACCACCAGGATGCGGGAGGCAACCATCGGCGCCTACATAACCATTCTACAAGGCGCATCCGCCCCTTTGATTCTGGGCACCTCGCGGCGTGGGAAAATCCTGCTGGGCTTCTTGGTCGGGGTTCTCTTGGGGTTGGGATCAGCCTTTTTCCTCGAATATCTGGATCAAACCATCAAGTCGAGCAGCGACATCGAGCGAGTACTCGGCATCCCGGTGCTCGGCCTGATCCCCCAGGACCCCGGTCTAGCCGCGAGTTCGGCGTCAGACGGCCGCCGACCGCTGGGACTCATTACGGATCTCGACGCGGGCGATCCGAGTGCGGAAGCGTACAGGTCGCTACGGACCAACGTTACGTTCGTCGGAGCCGAAAAGCCGCTCCAGTTCTTAGCGATAACGAGCGCGGGGCCGGGCGAAGGGAAATCGACAACCGCAATCAACCTCGCACTAACACTCGCGATGAGCGGAAGCAAGACTATGCTGATTGACGCCGACCTGAGGAGACCTCTGGGTCACGTGACCTTCGGCCTCGAGCGGGAACCCGGCCTCACAGATGTATTGATTGGAGGTAAGCAAGCACGCTATGCAATCCGGTCGGAGGTCAAACCCAACCTCGACATGTTGACAGCCGGCGCATCGCCACCGAACCCCAGCGAGCTGCTAGGATCAGAGGCAATGCATGCGCTTATCGCGAAGCTGAGGCGCAAGTATGATTACATAGTTGCCGACACACCTCCGACTCTACCCGTGACTGACTCTGTCGTTCTGGCGTCGAGCGCGGACGCCACTATTCTGATAGTCCACTGCGGTTCCACCGAGGAAGAAGTAGCAAAGCGCGCCCTGGCTAAGCTGAGGCGCGTTCACGCCCGCGTCGCCGGCGCAGTGCTTAACGGGGTCACGCAGAAGCACGAGGAATACTACTACACATACTACTCGTACAAGGCCGGTCCGCCGGCGCGATCGCGCCTGCGCCTGGCACTGGGCTCCCGCCTATCTGGATTGTTCCAGATCTAGCGACTAGGTGTTGCGGTCGACTCAAACAGCGACAAGCTGATCTCTTCTGCTTCCCACGCTCACGTATCGGATCGGCACTCCCACCAGTTCCTCAAGGCGCGTCAAATAAGAGCGGGCCTCCCCCGGCAACGCATCCGTGTCCACAACATCACCGGTAGGACACTGCCACCCTCGATGAACCTCATAGACCGGCTCAACGCGCCCAAGCAGCGCCGCATCCGCGGGTAGATCCGCTAGCAATTCCCCTGCCACTCGGTAGCCGGTACAGATCTTGATTTCAGCTAGAGTGTCCAGAACATCTAGTTTCGTGACTGCGAGGTGCGTAAGCCCGTTCACTCGGGCCGAGTACCGCGCCACTGCAGCGTCAAACCACCCACACCGGCGGGGCCGGCCCGTGGTCGCTCCAAATTCACTACCCAGTTCGCGTAGCTTGTCGCCAAGCTCGTCGCGTTCCTCGGTAGGGAGCGGACCGTTCCCTACCCGAGTTGTATATGCTTTGGCCACACCGAGCACAGCATCTATCGCTGTGGGTCCAATGCCCGCCCCGACAGCAGCGGCACCGGCAGTAGTGTTCGACGAGGTGACGAACGGGTAAGTGCCGTGATCGACATCCAGCAGCGCTCCCTGCGCTCCCTCCAGAAGCACGTGCTTGCCATCTTGGATCGCCTGGAACGTCAGTAGGCCAGTGTCGCATACCAGCGGACCAATGCGATCGGAGAGTTTCCTCAGGAGTTTAACGTGTTCTTCCTCCGAAGCTCGGTCGGAGGATTCGAGCATCTCCAGGACTCTGTTGCTCCGTCGAACCTGCCCACGCACGGCTTCTTCGGCGCGTGTTACGTCACGCAGATCCCCGACCCTGACACCACGCCGGCCGGTCTTATCTTCGTACGCGGGGCCTATCCCTCTTCCAGTCGTGCCGATCTGTTGACGAAGTTCGGTGGCAACCTCGATCAGCTTGTGGTAAGGAAATACCAGGTGAGCCCTATCAGACACGCGCAGTCGGCTCTCCAGATCGATCCCTCTCTCCTCAAGTGCCTCCATCTCGTCCAGGAGAGTTTCCGGATCGAGTACTACGCCATTCCCGATTGCGCACGTGGTCGCCGGCTGGAGGATGCCCGACGGTATCTGATGGAGGATGAACTCTTCTCGGTCAGTTATGACAGTGTGGCCCGCGTTGGCGCCGCCCTGGTACCGCACGACGAGTTCAGCGTGTTCAGCTAGTGCGTCAACTATCTTCCCCTTTCCCTCATCACCCCACTGCACACCTACGACGACCACGCACTGACAGCCTGCTTCGAACATCAGATCAGCAATCCTCGAGAAAATTCATTAACGCGGCCAAAAGTAGCTTCGGCGGGGCCGGAGCTAAGCATCTTCACCTACCTCCGGCCGGTTTGCGCTTCGGTTTCATGGCAGACTTGGTCTTTAACGTCGCGCGCACTTTCGGCACGGATTCGGTCCCCGCCCATTTGGACGTCGCAGCCTCAGCCGCCTCGGATGTTATTACTCCATCCGCGGCAAGCTGCTTCAAGTGTTGCTCGAAGGTCTGCATGCCATTGGCGCCGTCTTGAGCCATAACCGACAAAATGTCGGCAACCTTATTCCGGTCGCGAATCAGTTCCCTGATCTCCGAGTTGCAGATTAGTACCTCGAGCGCGGCGCGCCTTCCCTCGCCGCTAGCCAACGGAATCAACTTCTGCGAAACCACCGCGTGGAGTGCGTCGGCGACTCTCAACCTCCCCATATCCCTCTCCTTGGCAGGCAACATGCCGCCAAGCCTCGCTATTGTAGACACAGCGTCAGGGGTAGGAAGTGTCGCAATCACAAGACGACCGGTTTCAGCTCCTCTAATCGCCGCCTCTAGCATCTCTGGGTCGAGCATCTGGTCGACCACAATTACGTCGGGATCTTGATACAGAGCAGAGCGAAGCGCGCCGGCAAACCCTTCCGTATCAGTTCCCACCTCTCGCTGCGTAACCGAACTGCTGATATCGCGATGCAGGAACTCGATGGGGGCCTCCAGCGTGACGATGTGCTTGCTGTGAGTAGCGTTGAGATAGTTCACCAGTGCAGCAATCGTCGAACTCTTGCCATTACCAGAACTACCGGTCACCAGCAGCAGCCCGCGCTCTGCTTCCACGATTGTTTCCAGTAGCTTAGGCAGGCCAAGTTTTTCGATGGTCGGGACCTCGAACGGTATCACCCTCATCACAATCATGAAGGACGACCGTTGTTTCAGAATGTTCACTCTAAAGCGTCCGATTCCCGACGCACCCCAGGAACAGTCATAATCCTTGATGCTGTCAATGAAGCTGCGGTCTTGTTTGTTGGGGATGACCTTGAGAGCGATCTCCCGCGTCTGCTCGGGAGTCAGACGTTGTTTTGTCAGCGGCTGCAGCTTCCCTGCGATACGCGCCCTAAAAACGTCCCCGGCCTTGATGTGAATATCGGAAGCGCCTCGTTCGACTGCGGCCTTGATAATGCTTTCCATGAATCAGTAGCCCAATTCTATGTTAACTAAGTTTCTCAGCTTTGCGCCGCTCAGGTATCGACCAATATTGTCTGCGATCAGTGCGTTCTCTCTCCCCCAGAACCGATCGGACACTGCACTGATGTGCGGAGTTACCAGAACCTTGGGGTGATCCCAGAAAGGGTGATCTGCCGCCAGAGGTTCACGGGCGAACACGTCCAACACGCACCCACCCAATCTGCCAGACTCCAATCCTTCGAGTAGGGCCACCTCATCTACCAGCGCTCCCCGCGACGGGTTTATCACATATGCCCCACGAGGTAAGCTCTCGAGAACTTCAGCGGAGATCAACTCCTCAGTATGCTCCGTGTGAGGCGCGCAAATCACGAGAACCTCGGAATGCGAAGCGAGCTCGAGCAGGTCGGCTGGCCCCCCCACCCACGTCACTCCATCAAGATAATGCAACTCGGGTCGCCGTCGAACGCCCCTCACTTCCATGGTGAGCGCCAGGCACCGGCGGGCGACCGCCTGACCAATGCCTCCGAGTCCGACCACCCCCACCCTCGTGCCACTCAGTTCTGTTACGGGGATTGAACCGTCGGTGAAAGAATCCTTACTCCACCGCCTCTCATGCTGGCCGGCGACCGCCGCATGTCCTCCCCTCAAACAAAAGCTAATCGCCATCACGACCCAGTCAGCGACCGGTTCGGCATGGATCCCACGGGAATTGGTCAGCATCGCCCCCGTCGTTTTGAAACTATCGCTCAGGCTCGCTCTCGCTCCTGCTGCGGCGCTATGTACCCAACGCAACGTACCGCACGCAGCCTCCGCAACCTTGGGAGCAATCCCAAAGCCGAAGTAGACCTCGGCTTCTCTCGCTGCCGCAAGCACCTCTTGGGAGGAACCGCTGCCGTCACCGTCACTACAGGTCGGCTCGCTCACGTTGACGATCTCCCAGCCCTGTCCAAATGCCCCTTCTATGATTTCCAGAGTTTCAGGCGGGACTGCCCAGATCGGACGGTATGACTGAAGGTCTACTACGGCGCGCCTCACTCGCTTTCGACAAACGAGAACGTGCCCGACGAGCGCATCAAATCGCGTTTCGCCTTGTCGTGCAGGCGCTTCGGTCCTCTCATCGCAAGATCGACCAAGATCTTATCGCCTACGCGCTCCGAGCGGAGTTGCTCTAGCTCGAGTCCGGCCCTTTCCACGATCTGCTCGAGCGCAATTACTCTTTCCGGATCCGCCTCCACCTCGAGCGAAAGGTGGGTGACTTCCTGCTGCGTCCGGAGATAAGCCTCCACCCGACCCAAGACTCCGAGAATAACAATGACAAGCAAGGCCGCGCCGGCGGCTTCGTATATTGCGCCCGCTCCAACCGCCATACCGATGGCAGCGACTAGCCAAATCGTGGCCGCACTGGTGAGACCCGTGACGTGGCCCTTGCTATGAAGGATCGCACCGGCTCCCAGAAAGCCCACCCCCGTCACTATCTGAGCCGCTATCCGCGTTGGATCACCTGCCAACAGCGCCATGGACTGCGACATCTGCGTAAAGAGGGCAGCGCCCACACAGATCAGGATGTTGGTTCGGAGACCCGCCGATTTGCCCCGTAACTCGCGCTGCAGCCCTACACCACCTCCGAGAAGAACGGCGATCAACAGAGCACTCACAAGGTCGAGCCTGAGCAGCTCTATCACGTCGCTAAAGTTCCAGCTCATCGTTCGGTCACCTCCGCGACTTGAGCGGGCAATAGACCGACGCGGTCCCTCACCTCTCGCATCGTTTCCCTGGCAATGTTCCCGGCTCTTTCAGCCCCGTCTTTCAGCGCTTCCTCGACCATTCCGGGGTTCGCCCTGAGCTCGAGCCCTCTCGCTCTGATCTCTGCGAACTCGGCGTTGATGTTCTCCGCCAACACCTTCTTGCAATCGAGACAGCCCCAGCCCGCAGTTCGACATTGGTCGGCAACGTGGGAAACCGTATTATCGTCCGAGAAAAACTCGTGCAGAGTGTACAGGTTGCACTTTTCGGGATCTCCTGGATCATTGCGCGTCACTCGCGCGGGATCGGTTTTGGCGGGTCGCAACAAACGCCACACTTCGTCGGGTCCATCCATGATACCAATCGTGTTACCCAGACTCTTCGACATCTTGGATTTGCCATCCAGACCAATGATTCGCTTGGCTTTTCCCACAAGAGGCTCCGGTTGCGGGAAGAAATCGGTTTGGAAACGATTATTCCACTTACGCGCAATCTCGCGCACAAGCTCTACATGTTGGACTTGATCTTCCCCGACTGGCACGAGATCGGCCCGATAAAGCAGGATGTCCGCCGCCTGCAACACAGGATAGTTGAGCAGCCCTGCCAACACGCTTTCTTGCCGGCGGGATTTCTCCTTAAATTGCGTCATTCGTTCCAGTTCGCCGAGCGGCGTAACGGTCGTGAAGATCCAGCTTAGCTCAGTGTGTTCGGGAACATGGGACTGAACGAAGAGGATACATTTCTCCGGATCGATACCTGCAGCTAGCAGGCTCACCGCCATATCGAACGTCTGGTCTTGCAGCAACGAGACTTCGTAATCCTGGGTTATGGCGTGGTAATCGACAATAGATAACAGGCACTCGTACTGGTGCTGTAGCTCAACCCAGTTACGCACAGCTCCCAAATAGTTACCTATGTGTAGCTCGCCGGAGGGCTGAATTCCTGAAAACACTCTTGGCATGGCCTCAAGCTATGAGGTGGCCAGATAGGCCGCAAGATGCGCGAACACAAGCAGTTAATGGACCTAGCCAGGTCGGCAGCTGAGCAGGCCGCGCGCTATATTTCACACGCTTCGATCCCGACGGATCCCGAGTCCTGGGAAGTGAAAGGAATCAGCGATTTCGTTACGCGGGTCGACCGAGAATCGGAAAGCGTGATAAGCGATGTCCTCTTGTCAGCCGAACCAGAGTCGGTGGTGGTCGGCGAAGAGCTGTCACCCAAGCTGCGTTCGGCCGACTTGCTCTGGATCGTGGATCCCCTGGACGGCACCGTCAATTACATCCACCGGTACCCTGCTTACGCGGTGAGCATTGCAGCCGTCGTTCATGGTTCGCTCGCTGCTGGCGCCATCTACAACGTTGTGCGGGGTGAATGCTTCACTGTAGCGTTGGGATACGGCGCTTGGCATGGATCGGACCGGCTCAGCGTAACCAGCCATGAGGAACCCGAACATGCCCTGATCGGCACCGGATTTCCGTTCAGGGTCCCCGAACTGCTACCCGAATACCTCGAACAGTTCTCCAGAATACTTAGAACCACAAGCGGCATCCGCAGGGCAGGATCCGCGGCACTCGACCTGGCGGACGTCGCGTGTGGCAGACTCGACGGATTTTGGGAGCTACAACTCGCACCGTGGGATGTTGCTGCGGGTACACTGCTGATTCGCGAGGCCAAAGGATGTGTAAGCGACATCAACGGATCGCAGGACGTTCTGCGAGATGGAGCTATTGTGGCGGGAAATCCAAGCATACATCGATGGCTGCTTGAGGTGTTAGGGCACTGATGCGTTCCCTCGTTGAGTGCGTGCCAAACTTCAGCGAAGGGCGCGACTCCAGGACGATTGATGAGATAGCTGCCTCCATCTCGTCAGTCGCGACGGCAGAAGTCCTCGACATCCATGCCGACGCGGATCACAACAGGTGTGTGGTAACGTTTGTCGCGCAGTCATCCAACGTGGGTGAGGCCGCCTTTAGGGGAGCAGAGACCGCCGCTAGAAATATAGACCTAAACAAGCACCGAGGTCAGCATCCTCGAATCGGAGCGGTTGACGTAATCCCCTTCGTCCCCATTGAGGGTGTGACAACTGAGGACTGTGTAGCAATTGCGCGCTGCTTAGGCAGCCGCCTTGGTGATGAACTCCAGATACCCGTTTACCTCTACGGCGCTGCTGCGTCGGTATCTACTACGAGAACGCTTGCAGATATCAGGAGAGGTCAGTTCGAGGATCTGGTCCACACCATTGCGGCGGACGAAACCAGAGTCCCAGACTTCGGCCCGCGCCAAGTACATCCTACCGCCGGAGCGACAGCCATCGGCGTGCGCCCTTTTCTGATCGCTTTCAACATCATGCTCGACTCTGATGACGTCGAAACGGCAAGGAAGATCTCACAGAAAATTCGAGAATCGAGCGGCGGACTCTGCGGAGTCCAAGCCAAGGGATTTCTCGTCAGAGGCTACGCCCAGGTATCGATCAATATCACTGATCTGAGCAAAGTTAAGCTCGGGGAGGTTTTTAACATCGTGAGGCACGAGGGATCGAGCATGGGCGTAAGAGTCCTCGAGAGTGAAATCGTTGGATTGGCTCCGCGAGATGCATTGGCCAACGTAGACACCGTGGACCTCAGGCTACCCGGTCAAATAACCGATTACATATTGGAAGAAAGGTTAGATCCCTCGGTCGGGAACGCGAACTAGCACCCTTGACGGGCGTCAGGCAGGAGCACCGACAGCGAGCTGTGTCAAAATCCTTGAGCCGTTCTGCTCGACCACGACGGTATGCTCGAAATGGGCTGATAGAGACAAGTCCTTAGTCACGACAGTCCACTTATCGGCAAGCGTCTTTATCTCGGCACCGCCTGCATTGATCATAGGCTCGATTGCGAGAGTCATACCTGTCGCGAGTCGCGGTCCCCGCTTCGGCTTTCCGAAATTGGGGATCTGGGGTTCCTCATGAAAGGTTGTTCCTATCCCGTGGCCGACGAGTTCCCGAACCACGCTGTAACCTGCTGCTTCCGCCACCTGCTGAACCGCATGGCCAATGTCACCGACATGATTGCCTTCCCTCACCATTGCTAGTCCTGCAACGAGCGCCTCCTTGGTGACGCGGAGCAGATCTGTCGCGTCATCACTGATCTCGCCAACCGCGAGCGTCGCTGCGGAGTCGGCGTGCAGTCCGTCCACACACACACCACAATCCACGCTCAGTATGTCACCTTCTCGCAGCACCCTCTTATCTGATGGTATACCGTGAACAACTTCGCAGTTGACCGAGGTGCACAGTGACTTCGGGAAGTCGTACAACCCTTTGAACGAAGGGAAGGCACGATCGTGGCTCCGGATGAAATCCTCCGCTATCCTGTCTAACTCACCGGTGGACACGCCGGGGACGGCCTTGTTATCGACCAGCACGAGGGTACGGGCTACTATCGCGCCCGCGACACCCATCGTCTCGATTTCCCGGGGCGATTTGATCGTAATCACGAGTTCAGCGCCTGCTCCACTCGCCGACTGACTTCCTCAATCGAACCGACGGCATCGACCCTCCGAAGCAGACCCCCTCCTTGGTAGTAGAAAATCAGTGACTCCGTCTGTTCCTCAAAAACCTGTAGGCGTCGGCGGATGGAATCAAGGTTATCGTCAGCGCGTCCCTCCTCGGCAGCCCGGCTAAGCAGTCGTTTTACTAACACTTCAGCGGGAGCCTCGAATGACAGAACCGCACTGATCTCGCCACCCCGTTCGCTCAGAATGCCGTCGATTGCCTCCGCCTGGCCCACAGTGCGCGGAAAGCCGTCCATGATTATTCCGCCACCGACCCCAGCGGATAATAGAACCTCCTCGATAAGTTCCAAGATAATGTCGTCGGGCACGAGCACGCCTTTGTCGTGGTAGACTCGCGCTTTCTGCCCCAGAGGTGTTCGTTT
>JAZFQE010000101.1:0-12302 GCA_036444955.1 Gemmatimonadales bacterium | reverse complement strand
AGGGACTCAGAGCCGTTGAGGTTGCGCAGTCGGATATCGACCGATATCTGGAGATTATCGAGATGCGCGTGGAGGGACGGTGCACTGGTGCTCGCTGGATGCTGGAATCGCTGGCAGGTATGAAAGGAAAGGGGAGAACCTCCGAGCGGATGGCGGCTCTTACGGCAGGAATGGTTAAGAGGCAGCGGTCGGGCAAGTCCTGTCACGAGTGGGAGCCTGCACGCTTGGAGGAGGCGGGCGGATTGAAGTTCAACTACACGCTCGTTGATCAATTCATGACGACAGATCTGTTTACCGTGCATGAGGATGAGCTTGTTGACCTCGCCGCGTTTCTCATGGACCGAAAACAGATCCGTCATGTGCTGGTGGAAGATCACAACCACAAACTCGTGGGGATCGTCTCGTATAGGTCACTCGTTAGACTGCTCGCTCAACGCGGCCTTCAGGATGCTGGCTCATCTGTTCCGGTGAAAGACATCATGGAGGCCAATCCGATCACAATTACGCCTGAAACGCTTTCGGTGGATGCAATCCAACTCATGCGTGAAAAGCGTGTTTCCGCTCTGCCGGTAATTAAGAATGAAAAGTTGGTTGGCGTGATCACCGAGATGGATTTCCTCGACCTAGCATCGGATCTGTTATCTGAGAGGCTACAGGTGAAAGAAGACTCCGGTGAGTGAGCGAGCGGTTCGGACTAGCGACGAGGAACGGCAACGGCGCCGCGTGGTAGCGCGGGTGAGGGGAAGTGAGCATGGACCCACGCTAATCGGTATCGGAGGGATTCACGGTAACGAGCCTGCCGGGATAGAGGCGCTGCGGCGGGTCGGTGAGGAACTCGGCGGCCGTAATGAAGGTGTACGCGGACAATTCGTTGCGTTGGCCGGTAATCTGTCGGCGCTGGCGAAGGGACGTAGGTATCTGGCCAGAGACCTCAACCGTGCGTGGTTACCGGAGCGAATCGAAACGCTCGGAGCGGGGAAAGATACACCGCTCTATGCCGAGGGACGGGAACAAGCTGAGATGCTAGCTATGCTAGCTCAGGTGTTCGCGCAGTCCACTGACAAAGTGTATCTAATCGATCTTCACACGGCGTCGGGGGACGGTACGTCGTTTGTGGCAGCTGCGGACTCACCTGACGCGCGCAGCTTCGCCGCTACGATACCCCTTCCCATGATCCTAGGGCTGACGCGTCACCTAGACGGCACCTTGCTCGAATACGTGACTGGTTTGGGATACACGGCGGTTGCAGTTGAGGGCGGACAACACCACAGCTCAGAATCCGTTGATTTTCTGGAAACGGCGCTGTGGCTAGCCCTCGACTCGGCCGGCATCATCAGGGAGGGTGACTGGCACGATATCTCACGCATGCGGGACGAGTTCGCCCGCTTGGCCCCGAATGCCCCTCGGCGTCTGACTATTCGGTATCGGCACGCCATCGTTCCCGAAGATGACTTTCGGATGGAGTCCGGATTCGAAAATTTCCAATCAGTAAACGAGGGACATGTGGTCGGGAGGGACCGGACCGGCGAGGTGCGCGCCCCATGCAGCGGCCTCATCGTCTTGCCGCTGTATCAGAATCTTGGCGAAGACGGTTTTTTTATCGGTACAGCGCTGAACTGGGTCTGCGCGGTCGGGCAAGTCAGCCTGGCTCGGGCTCTCCCGCCATAGCGGTTTCTGAATTCCGATCTCATGAGTGCTTCAGCGCGCGATGGCTCGCCTGTCGGTGGGAGTGGAACACTACGAAGATATTATGGCGACTTGCAGCAAGCTCTGGAGGTGGACTGAGCCGAGGTTGCCGGCGCCTCCTAAAGGCCGATGATCCGTGCTATATTAAGGCCCGTTACTTTTCCGGCGTCCAACCGCCCAGGGAACATGATCAAAAGAAGAAGCAAGAAACAGAGCAAGCCGACGAAAAGCAAAGCAGAGGGGGTCGAGGCCGGGGTAGCGGAGGCCGTGCCGGGCGGTGACCCGGACGTCTCCTCTGAGGAACAGTCGGCCGAAGAATCGATTGGAAACCCGGAAGAGCAAGGCGACGCGTACACGGTGCGCGAGTGGGACGACGCGACGTACGCCATGGCGGCGGAGCGGGCGGACCCAGAGCCGTGTCCAAGGTGCAACCGCACCGGTTTCTACGGCCCCCGCGCGATGGATCACGGCAAGAAATTCCGGCAGTGCCGCTTCTGTGGTTTCTTGCAGAACGTGGGGAAGGCGCCGGTCCAGCTGCGACCCGTGGCGCACCGCTGCGACGGATGGCCTGAGGTAGCTGACGCGCCGTATCTTTGGTGGATCGACCCCGACGAGAAATGGTACACCTGCCCATACTGCAGCAAGAAAGCCCCTGTCAAGTCGACCAATCCCTTTTCGAAAGGTGCGGGTGTGAAAGCCCCCGCCGATGATCCCGATCACCCCTGGTGGAACGTACCGCAGGGGGCTTCCTATGCGACGTACGTCAAATTTTGGGAGAGTTGGCCGATAACGACCGGGCGGGTGGTGCTATAGACCGGTAGTCTCTCTCGCACCGTAGCTCCTGAATCCGACTGCGACCACTGGTGCGTGCAACGCACTAAGGTTACAGACCCCACCTGACAATCGTTCTGTTTTTCGTTTTGAACCTTCAGCGCTCGTACTGGATGTTGTATAAAATGCGCTGTGCGTAATCCTGAGCCTGCTGCGCCTGTCCTGCCTCACCGGCTGCGAGAAGAACTTCGGAGAATCCGGCATACATGAATGCGTAGAGGGAAAGTATCGAGCTGGAGGGCACATCAATCCATCCGCGCGGGCGCACCCGGGCGGCGCCCTCCGGATGATACACCGAAAAAAGGAGTTCTCGGGTGCGGGGTACGTTTATCCATCCCAGCGTCGGTGAGAACACGACACTGTCGCTTTCTACGACTGGGTTGGGCTCGAGTTTTCGCGCAATGCCGTGGCCAACGAGGTATGCGCCCAACCCCCACTCATCCGCAAAGCCACCGGTGGTTCGTGAAAAATAAATCGGTCGCTTGCCCAAGTTGTCGTTGATGAGCTGCAACGTCGCTATGTCTGAACGTGTCATGATGCCGGGCTGGACGATGACACGAACGTTACCGATATCAACTCTCGAGAGAGCGTCAACCCGGTATCCCACAGGGAGCGAGTCGATATCGATCTCGCCGAAATCTAGAATCCCGTGTTCCGGTGCGGGCCACGCGCGAGCCCGGTAAAGGGCGGGTGCGGAGTCGGGGTTAAAGCGGAAGACTGGTCTGCGCCGAATCTGTTTCAGGTGCCAAGTGGTGTTCATCAGGGACAGATTTGCCGTGACCACATCCCTGCGAACTCCCTCTACTTCCTGGGCGTACCACAACGGAAACTGATCGTTGTCGCCCGCTGTAATCACGATTGCATACGGTTCGAGCGACTGGAGTAAGTCGCGCGCAAAGTCCCTGGCGAGGGTCTCATGTGAACGCGAAGCCGTCAGGCGATTGCCGACGAGCGGAATGGCGCATAACAGTAGTACGGAAAGTGAAGTGTTCCACGCGGCTGACTCCGTGGTCCACTTCGTGAGCAGCCGCGTGGTAGCTGCCACCATTGTTCCCAGACCCATGGCTACCCAAACCCCCCATAATTGGAAGGACGCTACGAAGAAGTAGTCGCGTTCCCTCACTTCGCGCACCAGCGGCTCATCCGGCAGCATGGAGAAGCCGTACTTGAAGTTGAGATAGATCACGAGCACGACGGTGAGGGTTGCCATCAGTGCGATCTGCGCGACACCGGCCCTCTTGTCTGTGCTGGTAAGTTTCCAGATCCCCACGGCACCGATTCCCCCGAACAGCACCGCTAGCCAGACCCGAATCTTGTGCGGCCAATCGAAACCGAACTGCCACGTGAAATATTGCAGATAGTTGGCGATCTGTGAGGCAAGGTCTGCCTGCCGCTCGGTGACGGGCGGTTTAGCGTACTGCTTGCGCATCACCACGTCCCAGAAGGACTGCCAACTCACCGGTTCCCCCTCATTGATCGGTGGGAAATGGGGTGCTCTGACGATCAGGAACAACCACACGCTGAGCCCCACGACGCATACCGCTGTGCCCACAGTCACTACTCGCCAGTCGAGCAAGACTCTGGGCTGAGACCAGATTACGTAGACGACAACGGCGGGGATCACCAATAGGCCCATGATGTGGTTCGTGGCCGATAGGGCAAGCACATATATGATCACCACGAGGAGTTTGTCTCTCTTGCTGCCGAGATCTCTATCCGCCCAGATGACGGTAAGCCATAGAATCAGAGCAATTGAGAGCAGGCTTAGCGTGTAGACTTTTTCGTTGACGTTCGACTGGTTCCACACTGTGAAACTGGCCGCCCCAACCAATACTCCCGCAAATGCCGACAGGTAACGCGGCCACTTTGCCACGACTATCCCTCGCAGTAGCAGCTCGGCGGTGAGGAAGAGAAATACCGAGGCCAGTGCGCTGCATACCGCCGAGAATAGATTGATCCTGAGAGCGTAATGGGCGACAGTGGGGATGGTGCCCCACACGTGTGCCAGTAACACGAACAGCGGATTGCCCGGCGGGTGAGGTATGCCTAGCACGTTCGCCGCGGCGATATACTCGGACGTATCCCAGAATTGGGTAGTGGGCGCGATGGTGGTGACATAGAGAGCGAGGACGGTGGCGCCCACCAGCGCCGCGTAAGCGTATGGCGGATCGTGTTCGCGGATTGTGCTAATGAGTCTGGGCCCTAGTGACGGAACTGACGTCTGCCGGTCATCACCATCGCAATTCCGTGCCGGTCGGCTGCTTCTGTCACTGCGGAATCGCGCACTGATCCCCCGGGCTGAATTATGGCGGTCACACCGGCGTTGGCGGCTTCTTCAACGCCGTCTGTAAACGGGAAGAAGGCATCCGATGCCAGCACGCTGCCTTCAGTGTGATGTCCCGCTAGGCGCGCTTTATGTGCAGCTAGGAAGGATGCATCAACCCTGCTCATCTGCCCAGCGCCGATTCCTATAGCCGCCCTTGCTTTGGCCAGCAGTATCGCGTTCGACTTGACACCGGCGACCGCTGCCCAAGCGAACCGGAGGTCTTCCCACTCTTCGTCCGAAGGCTCTCGCTTGGTAACCAGCGTCCAGTTCGCCTCGTCACGGGAGAATTGGAACCGATCCTGAGCCAGCAACCCCCCGCTGATCGACTTGATGTCGTATCCGCGCCCGCGTTTCTCTTTGGGTAGCTCGATTACTCTGATATTTTTTTTGCCGGTAAATACTTTGACCGCTTGGTCGTCGAACTGTGGAGCTACCACAACTTCAACGAACAGGTCGGACATTGCTTCGGCGGTCTGCACGTCCACCAGCTTGTTGAAAGCCACGACCGACCCGAACGCGGCGGTCGGATCTGTGGCGCGGGCTCTTGCAAAAGCGTTGCTGGGTGTATCGGCCAGCGCGATACCGCAGGGAGTAGTGTGCTTGATGACCACGCACGCTGTCTCGTGGCTCCAGGGGCTGATCGCGAGTACCGCAGCGTCGAGATCCAGCAGATTGTTGAATGAAAGTTCCTTGCCGTGGAGCTGCCGCATGTTCGCCACCCCCGTGCCATCGCCGTACACATAAAGGGCTGCGCCTTGCCCCGGATTTTCCCCATAGCGAAGCAGCTGTGATCGTTCGAGGTTGAGCATTAGCCGAGCGGGCAGAGCTCCACCGTTATCCGCTAGATAGGATGCTATCGCCGCGTCGTACGAAGAGGTGTGCTGGAACACTTTTGCTGCAAGTTCGCCGCGTATTGTGGAATCGGCAGCGCCGCTCCGCAAGGCGGCGACGACGCGCTCGTAGTCAGCCGGATCGACGACTACGAGAACGTGGGCGTGATTCTTGGCCGCCGATCGCAACATTGCAGGACCCCCGATGTCGATCTGCTCCATCGCTGCCTCGAGCGTAACGTCTGGCTTGGCGATCGTTTCCCTAAACGGATAAAGGTTCACGGCAACCAGATCTATGGGCTCGATACCATGCTCCTCCAAAGCCTGAACGTGACTTTCGACCTCGCGCCGGGCGAGCAGGGCGCCGTGAACTGCCGGATGAAGTGTTTTTACCCTGCCGTCCATAATCTCCGGAAAGCCCGTAACCTGCTCTATCGGCGTGACGGGTATTCCCTCCTCGCTCAGCGTTCGTGCGGTGCCACCGGTGGATATTATTTCCCATTTCATCTTGGCCAACGCGCGGCTGAATTCGACGATCCCGGTCTTATCTGACACCGAAATCAGGGCACGGGGCATTAGTCGGTAAGTGTCGACTCGAGGTTGAAAAAATCCGCTCCCGAAAAGGCGGTAGCTTCAATGTTAAGGGCCGCGATACCTCCCACACGCCCGGCCATCCCCACGACAGTGGGCAGCAGCTCGTGTTCCACGGCAAGCACTCGTTGCTGCAGCGATTCGGGTGTCTCATCCGAGTGCACCGGGACAGGCCACTGGGCGAGGATGCGTCCGTGATCGTATTCCTCGTCAACGACGTGTACGGTCGCTCCGGAAACCGTGGCACCGGACTCGATCACCGCGCGGTGAACGTTGAGGCCGTACATTCCGGGACCGCCGAAGGACGGAAGCAGCGCGGGGTGAATGTTGATCATCCGGCCTTCAAACGCACTGATGACTTCCTTCGGAATGAGTGTTAGGTAACCGGCCAGCACAACAAGGTCGACGCCATAGCGGGCAAACATGTCAATCATGGCGGCTGCATCAGCCGGGTCGTTGATTACCGCGGTGTCGATCTTCACAACAGCAGCACGTTCGAGCGCTCTGGCCGCCTTATTGTTGCTGGCCGCCAGAACTATCTCGTAGCTCTCCCACTTCGAGCGGGCGTCGATGAGAGCCTGGAGGTTGGTCCCGCTTCCCGATACCAGTACCGCCACCCTCATCCGGCCGATCGGACTTATTCCTTGATGGTTGCTGCGATGGTTACGGACAAGGTAAATCGCCCGGTTGAGCGCGGCACGTAGGTGCTCGCCACCACCGTGTACGTGCCCGTTGCCGGCACGACCAGCGAAATTCTTGCGCTTAGCCCTTCACCTCCGTCGTCATCGGTGAACGGTTTATCCAAATCCGGCCCGTTGACGCCGAGATAAGGGTCGAAGTCATCCGACTCCAGTCGGATCGTGAGTCTCTGTCCCGCTTCCGCCGGCATGCTCCACGCCCGTGCGTACGAGTCATCACTCAAGCGGGAATCTTCCGAGGTGAGCGCCCCCTGTACCTCGTGACCTGGCAGGATGACTCTCCCTTCAGTCGGAAGCTCGCCCATCGCCAAATTACTCCAGGCGTCACCAACAACTTCGGTGTCAACCAAGGAACAGTCGCCAGAGCTTCTCCTCGGAGGATCTTCGGCCACCCGCAAAGCGAAGTTGCCGGAGGCACCCGTAGAGAACGAACTTACTCCGAGTCGATAGTTTCCACTTTCAGGGAAAGTGATTTCGATGCGCGCGTTACACCCTCCCGCGCCATCGTCATCGGACAGTGGCTCGACAACGCGGGGTCCTACCAGATACAGGTATGCGTCAAAAGCGGTCGACAGGAGATCTACTGTTAGGGTTTGGTGCTCTTCACCCGGCAGGGCCCACGCCTGGATGTAACTGCCACCACCGCACTCGGCGTCGTTGCTCGACAGCGTGCCTCGTGCCACCTCACCCTGCCGAACGCTACGGTCCTCAAAGGACAGCTCTCCGAGAACGGCTATACACTCGTCTCTAGCTGCGGAAGGGGACGCGCAAGCCCCTTCTTCCTGTGGGCCGGGCTCCCGTCCGACGCGCAGCCGAAAGTCTCCCGTCACGCTCTCGCTGAAGCTGCTTACGCCAACCATATGTGGTGCCGTGGTCGGGAATGTCATTGTAATGGCTGAGTTGCAGGAGCCGGCGCTGTCGTCGTCGCCGCGGAAGAACTCCGGTCCCCACATCCAGAGATAAGTGTCGAAGTCCGTGGAAACAAGCTCGACGGTGACCGTTTCGCCTGCGCGCCCCGCGAGCGTCCACACCTCAACAAACTTGTGGTCGGGCAGTCCGCGATCGTCCGCGCTGAGTACGCCTACGACGTCGGCTCCGACTTCCAATTCGCGTCCCGATGGGGGCGGGGGCAGTGCAGCGAGGGCCTCGCGGACTTCGCTGCTTGCTCCTCCGCTCCCGCACCCGCCAGGTTCCATCGAACCCTGTCTTTCGCCCACGCGGATCCTGAAGTGTCCCTCCTGGTTCTCGTAAAAGGATGAAACGCCCAGTCGGTATGTTGCCGTCTCAGGGAAGGTCACGGTGATTGCGGAGTTGCAGTTGCCTCCGTTATCGTCGTCCGACAGCGTGAGCCCTCCGCCGGCCAGGTAGAGATAGGAGTCGAAATTCTGAGAGATCAGCTCAACCGTGACAGTTTCGTCTTCGCGTCCGTTCAGTGTCCACACCTGAAGAAAGCTCTCGTCGTAGACTCCGGAGTTGCCAGCCGTCAATTCACCGCTCACGTCGGAGCCCAGAAACAGGGTTTCCCCGGATACATCCATGTCGGCTATGACCGCGAACGGATCGCCCTCGCCGTCTCTATATGCGAGCGAGCAGCTGCGCGGATCGATGTGGCTCGGTTCGGCTGCCGCCACCAGTGTGAAGATCCCCGTTTCACCTGCACGGATGGTGTTGACGATCACGCGGTACGGTCCTGTTTCCCGGGGCGTAAAGGTGATCCTTGAATTGCAGTATCCGCCCCCGTCGTCGTTACTTAGCTCGGCGCCTGGCCCGCGGATCAGCAAATACGCGTCGAAATCTTCAGAGCGGAGGTCGACCGTTACTCGCGTGTCGCGACGTGCGGAAAGCTGCCAGACCTGAGCGTATGTTTCGTCGTCGGCGAGCACGTAGTCTTGCATAGTGAGTCGACCAGACAACTCCTGACCCGGCGCGATGCGCCTCCCCGACGAACGCATCTGGTCTACGCGGCTCACGACTCGGTCATCAGGGGCGGGCCTGAAGACTTCCTGCCCAAAGGCAGAAGAAAGGGGCCCTACAAGAGCCAGCCCTACCACCAAGGTTGCGCGTCTGACAGTTCCGCTCACCGCTATGCTCCAGCTCTGGGTTCGCTACCGTGTTGCTTTGTCTGGGAATCTGCCCCCCTACCGCCCGGCACACAATCCTACCGATTGGCTGCACTTACCGCCTGTGCGACAAGCTCAAGTTCGTCGTCGGCCACTGTACGCACGTCAAGCAGCACCCTCCCCCCGGCGGAGCGTGCAATCACTGGCGGAGAATGTTCGCGGAGTTTTCTCGCCAGACTGTCACACGATTCTGTCTGGATAGCGACCAGTGCTGTTGCGAGCTCGGCCTTCGGGAACGAGCCGCCGCCCACAGAAGAGTGGCCGTCTTCCATCTGGGATCCCGGAATCTTCTTGGCAAGCCGTCGGGCCCGCTTTTTCAATCGGGTCCTATCCGTTGTGAGCATAGACAGGACGGGAATTTCTCTGATAGCCGTTTCACGGTCCTGGTAGAGAGAGAGCGTCGCTTCCAGCGCTGCTATCGTGCTCTTGTCAGGTCGCACGGCCCGGGCCATTGGGTCTTTGCTCAGTTTTCTGACCACGGCGGCAGGACCAACTATGATGCCGGCTTGGGGACCGCCGAGGAGTTTGTCGCCGGAGAAGATAGTGACAGCTCCAGCTCGTACGCTTTCCTGAACGAGCGGTTCTCCGGTTAGTCCGAATTCTGTCAGATCGATCAGCAGGCCGCTTCCCACGTCATGCACTACCGGGATCCCGTTCGATTCGCCCAGCCTCACTAGCTCCGATATATGGACGTCGCTGACAAACCCCTCGAGGGTGAAGTTCGAGCGATGCACCTTGAGGAGACAGCTGGTTCTTTGGGTGAGCGCACCTTGATAGTCGGAGGAATGAGTTCTATTGGTCGTTCCGACTTCAACGAGTCTGCTCTCACTCTTGGCGATTATGTCAGGCAGTCTGAAGGAGCCACCTATTTCCAGCAGTTCCCCGCGCGAGATCACTGTTTCCCCTCCCGCGGCGAGTGTGTTCACCGTGAGGAGCAGGGCGGCGGCGGCGTTGTTCACTACCAAGGCGTCCTCCGCTCCGGTCACTTGCTTCAGCAGCCCTCGAACGTGTTGCTGCCGCGAGCCCCGTCCGCCCGATTCCCTGTCGAATTCGAGGGTGCTATACTCGAGCGCCTTTGCAACGGCTTCCTTCGCGGCCGCGGGAAGTGGGGCTCTGCCAAGATTCGTATGTAGAATTACACCGGTAGCGTTGATCACGCGTACCAGCGAGAGCGCCCGCCAACTCGCAACTTCCTGTTCCACAGCAGCCAACCACCCAATTTCAGGTTCGCACCCTCCTGCGGATCTCCCACGATCTAACACAGCACGGATTGCGTTGGTGACTATCGAACGAGGGTATCTGTCCAGAACGCCGGCTTTGTCAGCTTTCAGAAGTAGAGAGCTTACTGACGGGAGTTTCCGCAGCGACTCTGTCATCTGGATCTCACAGCGAATCGCCCGGCTCGATTTCGGGAGTCGGTGCGGGGGGTGGTGCTTCCCTTGTTATCAGCAAAGAGCGCGATTCAACTGTCCCACCCATCAGGTTCGTCGCGGTGGCCGAGAAGAGATACCGGCTCCCGGGAGAAAGCGGTTCTTGCAGCAGCACGAACCAGGTATCACTGAGGCGCGGTCTCTGCGAAAGTATCGCTTCGGCCTCGTCGAACTCTTCTTCGGCTGCAACATCTGTCGTGTCTGCCACCACAGTCGTATCAGTTACCGTGGTGTCGGATCGGCGTATTGCAGCGCGCAGTGAGTCGAACGCCATGGAGCTCAAAATCGCGGCAATCGGTGTCGGAAGCGAGTCAGGAAGCAGTGATACTGCAACGGAATTGTCAGGCGGCTCTCCGGGAGCCAGCATCTGACTGAACGTAAGCCTGGCTGTGGTGCTGTCCACCTGCGTCAGGGCCCTTAACCTCGGCCCGGACGTGTCCCTTGAAAACGCCCAGAACATTCCCACTAAAGATGTGTCGAGCTGCGCGACGAGGGAATCAAATCGCTCACGCCGGTCACGGCGCCGGTTCATGTTTTCGTCGATCGTCGCGATGATCACGTAATCACCAAGCGGAAGCGAGACCAGAGTGAATTGTCCGATGGAGTCGGTTCTGCCAGTGTACACGAGCGTATCGGGAATTCGAATTGCTTCTATCAGGGCGTCTGGCGCCAAGCGGTCGAGCTCCCAGTCGACCACTGTTCCGGATACCGTCGTCGCAGGTATCTCACCGCCGGTTGAGAACGTCACAATCCTACTTTCTCGGGAGACGTTATTACTGAGATCGGTGATACCGGGTAGCAGTGTAACATGGTAGACAACCCCTGCCACCCATCCGTCTTCCGGCTTAACCGCAACCGACGTCCTGCGCCACGATATGCTAATCCGGTCGTGGCGGGGCGAAACCTCGAAGACGCGATCGAGGCCTCCGCCGGAACGCTCGCTCACCACTTCGTCAAAAAGGAAAACGACGCGGTCGCCGAATGCTTCGTGAATGCTTCCTGAGTCGGGTGTGACCTCGACCAGGACCGGAGGATCAAAATCGGGAGGCCCGCCGGGGGGGGTTCGCACAGCCGCGCACGCATGGGCCGAAAGAATCAACAGCCCAAGGCACGCAGTTTTTCCGCGACGGCGTCGCGTTGCTCGCGCCAAGATCTCTCCTTTTCGTGCTCTCGGTCCACGACTTCGGGTGGAGCTCGGGTCACGAACTGCTCGTTAGTCAACTTCTTGCTGACGGCAGCAAGAAGTCTGTCAAGCCGCTCGTGTTCCTGCTTGAGCCGGTTGCACTCACGTTCCACATTGACTGCGTCGCCCAAAGAGACGAAGACACCGGTGCCATCCGCTAGCACCGAATGCGAGCCTACACCTTCGGGCTTCGCAGCCATAGTGACAGCAGAGATCTTCGCGAGCCGCTCAATGGTTCCCAACTCCATCTCGATGAACTCGCGGGATTTGTCTGTGGCCGGCTGAACATCGACTGGAATTCGTGAGCCCGGGGACACGTTGTATTCAGCGCGCGCATTGCGCACGGCGCCGATCAATGATTGGACAATCTGGAAGCCCTCCTCGGCCGCAGAATCGCGCTGTGCCTCGTCAGGCGTGGGCCATGCTGCGCCTGCCAGGAGAGGCTCCCCTTTTCCCGGAAGTTGAGTCCACAACTCCTCAGTAATGAACGGCATGAACGGATGCAGCAATCGGAGGGAAGCTTCGAACGACCACCTGAGTATGCTCCGGGCAACGTCACCGCGGACTGATCCTTCTAGCAGCCGAGGCTTTACCTGCTCCAGGTACC
>JAZFQE010000100.1:0-10719 GCA_036444955.1 Gemmatimonadales bacterium | reverse complement strand
TAAGGCATCCGACGTTAACGTGTTCGTGGAAGCCGATTGCGCGGTAGTCTTCTGCGTCGAGCTGCCTGCGAACGGGTTCTGCGCAAGCTGGTCCGTATACGCCACACAAGGGTTCTACGCCGCGAGGCCCGCCACTGGCGGGTAGGAATACGTCGTGCGCTCCGGACCCTGCGGCGAGTTTACGGAGCAAGGTGGCTGGGACAAAAGGCATGTCCCATGCTACCACTATAACCGGACCGTCACCCGAAACTATGGCGGTGTATATCCCGCCGAGGCTGCCACAGTGGGGAACTGCGTCGGCCACCACCTCAAGATCTTTGCGCCAGGAGTTTGCGTCGGGTGCATTGGCTATTAGCGTCGGGAGCTCACCTGTGGCCTCGGCCAATGCATCTACAACCCGGTCGAGGATACGCTTGCCAGCGATCTTTTCCAACCCTTTGGGTCTTCCGTTGAAGCGGCGGGCTTGCCCACCGGCGATCACGGCACTGCGCAATTCTAATATCTCCTGCCGCGCGTCTTCTCCAGCACAATGTCGATTCCGGCAAGCAGGGCGAAGTTGTGAGTCCACTCCTTGCTTATCGGAGCATTTGCACGAGCGTCCGCCGGACCCTGCACGATGTCACGCAAATACAACTGATCTCTGAATTCCAGTCTGAAGTTGTAGCCGGACGACCCTGGAACTGTAACGCCTATTGCGCCGCCGAAGGTAGGCGTGATTGAAGCAGATCCAGGAGCAATAACAATGGGCCTGTCCAATCGGTTGAATGATCCGGATATGTCGGCGCTCGTGCCAGCGCGGTCGGTAATCCCAGCCATAACATGGAAGTACGGGCTTGTTCTCCCGCCAGGCGCAATGCGGTAGAGTAATCCTACGGCTACGTTCGCGTTTGCAGCGATGTCGCTCCGCTGGTTGATGCTGGTGCAAAACGAAGCATTGAAGTCCGTCGTCGAACTGGGGGCCATCGCACTGGGGGGTTCAAGAAACGTTATTTGGCAGTCATCTTCTGTGCGGAGCCATTGGTAGGAGAATTCCGCGGAAATTCCCAGGTGGGGGGTCTTGAACAAAGTGCCGCTCACGCCGATTGCGAACCCCGGTCGCGTGCGGCGCCCAATACGCATTGTGTCGACGGCGATTTCGTTGAGGAATGCGTCCAGCCTCCCGACTCGCTGGCCATCTATACTCCAAAAATCTTTGCCTGAGACTACACCAAAGAAGAGCGAGATGAACATCTTGCTCACGTCGCTCGTCTGCGGTTGAGCCACGCGAGCCACGCCGCCCAACAGTGCGGTTGCCAGGAGAAGGCTACGTCTAAGCATCATTGTTGCATCACCTCACCGGATATTCTAGCTACTAATCAGAGTTTCATACGGGGTTGTCGCCCGTTCGAGCCAGATGGAGCTGCGGGGAGCCGCTCACCGCCCTTCCAACGAGCGACATTCCCGCTCGCTTTGCGATGTCGGCCGCCAGCGTAGATGGGACGGATGGGGTCGCAATGTATGCCAAGCCTGAGCGCGCTGCCTTATACGCTAACTCCGCCGAAATCCTGCCGGTCACCAACATTCCGAGAGCTTCTATGTTTCGCTCGTCCAGAAACGAGGCGCCGATCACCTTATCAACCGCATTGTGCCGCCCAATGTCTTCGGCGTGATAGAGGATCTCGGTGCCGTCGGTCAGTGCGGCGGCATGAATACCTCCTGTGTCGCGGTAACGTTCCCCGCGTTGGAATATGTTCTTGAACAGGCGACGCAACGTTTCCACCTCCGGAGGTGCAACAGACCGACTTATCGGCTTGACTGACGCGGGCTCTGCCAGGTACATAGGGACTGCGCCGCAGCCGGATGCCAGTACCTGTTTTCTCTCGTTTGCATTGACTGACTTGACCCTCTCCTCTGCGACCTCAGCCCAGAATCCCAGCTCAGTGGCGCACGGTCGCAACTTGATGAGATCATCGAGTTTTTCGAGATAGCCCTCTCCCCGCATCCAACCCACCACCAACTCCTCTAGCTGGTCCGGCGTGCACATCCACGTAACCGCCGGTGAACTGTTGATCTCTAGCCAAACCGGAGTCTCTTCAACGAGTGCCTCCGCCGACATCCTCCCGCCTCTCTTTCGAGAGCGGGAAACTTCATGCTCAGGGTGTACCATAGTAGTCCGCAAAGAGATCTGAATTTTCTTTTACTCGCACTCGATCTAGCGCCACACCATTGGGAAGCTGCGCCGCGACCTTGTCCCATATATACACCGCAAGTGCTTCGGCGGTCGGTACTGTTTTTCCGTAGTTGAAGTCGGGAACGTCGAGGTTGAGATGTTTGTGATCCAGTCGCTGAGTGACCTCCTGTCCCAAGATATCATGCAGCTGGCCGACGCCGATGACCATGGACGTGTCCTCCGCTACCGGACCGCCGACCGTAACAAGGCACCTGTACGTATGCCCGTGACCGTGCTCGTTGGTACAGGCGCCGAATTCTTGCTCGTTGCGCTCAGGCGACCACATGGGGTTGTGATAGCGGTGTGCCGCGCTGAACTTGACGGCTCTCGTCAGGTGTGCTTTGGGCATCACAACAAATCTAGCTTGTGGCTAATAGAGCTGCACGGCCGTGGCTTTTACTGACAGGAAGACTTGGCATCCCACCTTTATGTCCAGCTCCGCCACGGCTCCCGGCGTGACGCGCGCTACGAGTTCTACACCGACGTCAGCCGCAACTGTAACGTGTCCCCTGCCGTCGTCGCTGATCCTCATAACCTTGCCGGTGAACTGATTGCGGGCGCTAGACGTCAGCCGTTCGGTGCTCACGACTATGTCTTCAGGCGGAATCGCTACCAGTGCAGGGCCCGATCGGTCGGCCACTAAGTGGAGATCCAGACGCCCAATCTTGACGGCAGTGAACCCGGCCTCCGGGACTACAATTCGGAACAGATTTTCGGGGGTTATCGATCCAATCCGGCCACCGGACATGGCGATGATTTTGTCGGACCACCGATAGGCATCCTCGAGCTGGTGGGAAGCCAGACAGATCGTCGTTCCCGCGCTGCGATCCGCCTCGAGCATCGCATACAGCTGCTGTGCGGTGCCCCGATCGGCCGCGCTTGCGGGCTCGTCGAGCAGCAGGACGTCAGGTCTCAGACTCAGTGCCCGTGCAACTGCTATAAGCTGGACTTCTCCCTCGGAAAGTGACCGGGCGTCACGCCCGGCCAGCTGCGATGCGTTGAGCCGCTCGAGAGTTTCCACGATCCGGGAACTGACGTCTGTACGCGTAATCCCGTGGAGCGCGAGACCGTATCGCAGGTTTTCCCTTACAGTTCCGCGGAAGAGAAACGGTCTCTGTTCCACGAGTGTGACTCGTGCGCGCGCCCACCTGCGATCTGCTGCGGATCTGATGGTTCTGCCCGCCAGAGTGATTTCGCCGCTGGCAGGCCGCTCAACGAATGCCAGCAGGCGGAGCAGTGAGCTCTTGCCGCAGCCGTTGGGTCCCACCAGACCGGTTATTTGGCCTTCCGCTAGCGCAATCTCTTCTATGCTCAGCACGGTGCGCTTTCCGTACACGTGTTGCAGGTTATGCGCCTCAAGCATCGCCGCGTCCCTGAAAGAGTTGAAGCAACACGTTGACGGTGAGCGCCAGGGCCAGGAGTATCATTCCGAGCGCGGTGGCCAGCGCGTAGTTACCCTGCGATGTGGCAAGGGTGACGGCAGTCGTAAGCGTGCGGGTATGGTGACGTATGTTTCCTCCCACGATCATTGCCGCACCGACCTCGGCAAGAACCCTCCCAAACGCCACCACCACCGACGAGAGTATCGCGTAACGGGCCTCGCGCGCAACCGCAATGTGCGTAGACAGGGAGGATGCACCCAGGGTGAGTGCGGTACGGCGGACCCGGGGATCTACCGATTGTACTGCCGCGGCCGTCAAAGCCGCTGCAATGGGAACCGCCAACACGACCTCGGCAATCACGATCGCCCACGCTGTATAGAGAAGCCCCAGGCCGCCAAGCGCTCCGTTTCGCGCCAGCAGTCCCCATACGAGTAGTCCCACAACGACCGTTGGGAATGCCAGCATGGTGTTCAAGACAGTGATAGCTCCTCTGCGTCCCCAAAATTTGGTAGTGCCGACCACGAAACCAAGTGGAACTCCTAGGAGGCAGGCTAGCACCGTGGATACTAGCGCAACGCGGAGGGAGAAGAGTGTTACCCCGACGACCTCGGGATCGCGACTGATTATGAGATTGAAGCCGCTCCTGATACCATCGACAAGGAAGTCCAAGAGCTAGTACCGGAAGGCGTATCCCAGTCCCACGACTAACAACGGCTGTTGGATCCACTCGGAGTTCGGGTCCACCGCGATTATCAGCACCGGATCTTCTTCCTCTAAGCCGAAGAACTCCACTGGGTAGCTCGCGCGCCAGAGAACGTTGCGAGCTTCTATTCTGAAGAAAAGACGCTCACTTGCGTATAGCTTGAATCCCAGCGCAGGGCTTACAACGAATTTCGTGTTGAAGGTGAAACCGCTAGTGTCCTGGGGCGCTGTGCCACCGAATGCGAACCCCAGTGAGGTGCTTATGTACGGGGCGAGCCTGTGCCACGATTTCTTTCCCGTGAGCAAGAGGTTGATGTTGAAGTTACCGAACGTCATGCGACGTTGAATCGGGCCGGTGACGCGTTCCTCCGGTGGAAGATTGGGATCAATCTGCAGCCGCTCGAGCTCTCCGGACGCCACCCCGAGCCCTATTTCCAGCGCGGTGCCAAGCCTGATGTCGTACCTTATTCCGGCGAGCGCTCCATCCCTGGGAATTAATCCCAGCCGACCTCCGCTGCCACCGAAGTAGGCAGCGTGAAGACTCAGGCCGTGTTTGGTGCGAATGTCCCGGAAGGGAGAAGACTCAGGTGGATGGCCCACCTGGCCCGGCAGCAAACCCGGAAAGGCAAGGGTAATCAGCACAGCAAGTCGGAAACCGCGCTTCACTCGTTTACTCCGTTGCGCAGATCCTTCCCAGTCATCTCCGCAGGAAGCTCTACCCCAAGGTAGTCGAGCACGGTGGGGCCGACGTCGCGGAGACTTCCCCCGGGCCGAAGGCCGTGTACCCTGTCATCTCCCACTATCACGAAGGGGACCGGGCTCGTGGTGTGTGCTGTGTGAGGCCCGCCAGTCGCCGGATCGATCATTATCTCGCAGTTTCCATGATCAGCGGTGATCATAGCGATCGCGTCCGAGCGTTCAGCGCTCTGGAGAATTCGCGCGAGACACTCGTCAACTGTTTCTACCGCCGCGATTGCTTTGTGGAGCATTCCCGTGTGTCCGACCATGTCACCGTTAGCGTAGTTGCACAAATAGAAATGATGTTCCTTTGCTTCCAGTGCTCGGCACAAAACATCCGTAACGCTCCGAGCACTCATCTCCGGCTGGAGATCGTACGTCGCGACCTTTGGCGAGTCGACCAGAATACGCTCCTCGCCTTTGTACGGAACTTCGATGCCTCCGTTGAAGAAATATGTAACGTGCGCGTATTTCTCAGTCTCGGCAGTATGGAATTGTCTGAGCTCTGAGTTCGAGATGCTTTCGGCCACGATTCTCGAGAGAGTTGCCGGCTCGAACGCGGTAGGTATCGGGAACGTAACATCGTACTGAGTCATCGTTACGATTTCCACGTCGGGCCTCTCGCCCGTCTTGAATTCCGCAAAATCCTCAACACTCAGCGCGCGCACGATCTGCCGCATCCTGTCGGCTCGGAAACTGATACAGAAGACTCCGTCTCCGCCACTGATCGGGGCTGCCGGTCGGCCGTCGTCGACCACGACCATCGGCTGCAAGAACTCGTCGGACTCGCCACGCCCATACGCTGCTTCGATAGCCGCTGCCGGGTCCCCAATCTGTTGACCCGCACCGCGTACAAGCGCGTCGTATGCGAGTTTCGTGCGGTCCCAACGTCGGTCTCTGTCCATAGCATAGTAGCGTCCGGCGGCGGTAGCCACGAAACAGCGCGTCGACGAATCGGAGTGCTCGGACGCTGCGTGCAGAACTTCACGCATATATTCCCCGGCGGATCTGGGTGGCGTGTCACGCCCGTCCAAGAAACAGTGTATAGCTACGCGTGGTACGCTTTGCCGGCGCGCCAGCTGCAGCGCGCCGAGCAGGTGGCCGTGAACCGCGTGAACACCGCCGGGCCCGATGAGGCCGAGAATATGAAGGGTGGTATCGCGGGACCTGACGCCACTGCATAGTTTTTTAAGAGAGGGAATTTGAAAGAATTCGCCGGAGTCAATAGAATCCGAAATCCGGACGATGTCCTGGGGAACGGAACGCCCTGCGCCAAGGTTCAGATGGCCGACTTCGCTGTTGCCCATCTGGCCTTCGGGCAGGCCAACCGCTCTACCGGAAGCCTGGAGCAGTGCCTTGGGAGCTCGAGTCCATATACTATCCCAGGTAGGAGTGCGGCCAAGAGCGATCGCGTTGCCGTCGGGCTGGGAGCGGTGGCCCCATCCGTCCAGGACGACCAGGACGACGGGCCGTTGTGGAGGAAAGCTATTTATTGACACTAATGATCTATTTGCAGTGATGACATCGGATGTAGCGACTTGGCAATCTAGTCGACTGCGAACTGGGCTACCAGCCTTGCTCGCCGCTTTATGTCTGCTGCTTGGCCGCCCGATTCAGGTGCGGGCACAGGATGCCTATAGCGTGGTTCGCACTGATAACTTCCGGCAGCGTCCCGATCTAGGCTCGCCCGTGTTGGCGACTGTGCAGGCTAATACTGTGCTGGAGGCCGGCGGAAGAGAAGGTGGCTGGATACAGGTTACGTTGGATGGCTGGATCTGGGCTCTCTCGATTGCCAGGGTTAACGACAGCGTCTTCGATCTTACCGTCTCGGCCACTGGTGGCGAGAACTTTCGCACCGGGCCCAACGGCAGGCTGCTCGCGCGTCTGTCTGAGGGTACCCTCCTCAACGAGGTGGAGCGGAGCGGTAACTGGGTTCATGTAACGCGGACGGGGTGGATGCGGGGCGAGAGCCTTAACCGCAGTACCGCCGCGTCGCTGCGCCGGGCCACCAGCGGTACGTCGGTCAATCCCGACACGGTCACGGCCAGCCTCGATTTGGCCGTGACGGTGGACTCAACGCTCGTCAGGACGACACCCGACGGCGACGACGTTGGAATCCTGGAGGCCCAGACTCCCGTAAGGATCATAGCGAGGTCAGGCGATTGGGTGCAGGTGCAGATTGACGGTTGGGTTAGGGAGGGCGAGTTGAGACCTGCCGAGGGAGGACCGCTCGTCGGAGTGAGCGGGGCCCAGGTCAGGGCCAGGCCTGAGGACTACGAGGGAGGTCTCGTGCAATGGAAGGTGCAGTTCATTTCCCTCCAAACGGCTGATGAGTTGCGTCGGGAAATCCCGACGGGAGCGCGCTTCATGTTGGCCCGCGGTCCGATACCGGAGCAGGGGTTCCTCTACGTACTGCTGTTGAGCGAGCAGGTGGAGGCGGTACAGGCGCTACAGCCTTTGACGGAACTGTTGATCATTGGGAGAATCAGGACGGGTCGTTCTGAATACCTGGGGAACCCGATTCTAGAGTTGGTCGACATGGTCAGAAGCGAAGATTAAGGAAATTTGCTATGAATGACGTAATGCGAAAACGAATCCAAAGGAAGCTCGAGAATCTGCCGGACGAGGTAGTCTACCAGGTAGTGGACTACATCGATTTTCTCGAGCGTAAGTACGGCAGCGAGAAATTCGCTCCCACGCCTCTTCAAAAATTGGCGGAAGGAGTGGAGGACGTATTGCGAGCTGGGAAGGTGCCTGTGGCGGCGATCAAGGGCACGATGCAGGCGGTTGATGCAGCAGGTCGCATGATGTCAGGTATGTCCGCAGCAGGGAAGGCGGTCGTGGACGAGATTCAAAAAGTTGCCGCATCTGAGTCTGCAGAAGAGGAGCAGCAACAGGCTACCGGCGCGAATTCATAAGACGCAGCGTCGCCCAAGGAAGAAGCTTCGCCGGAGAGGGAGAAAAGCGAAGAGGGTGCTTGACCGGGAAGCTTGCCGTGGGTAAGATCTTCTATGGCTAACGGAAACGGACGAGAAGCCCGCCAGCTCGCTGAGCTAGGCGGGTTTTTGCGTATTAGGGAGGTGTTTGGGTGAGCACGATTCGTCCCGGCTACGCTCTCACGTTTGACGACGTGCTGTTGGTGCCCCGTCACACCACAGTTCACCCGCGCGATGTCGCTGTAACCGGCCTCTTCACGAAAGCGATCGGTCTCAACATCCCCATCATCTCGGCGGCGATGGACACTGTAACTGAATCCGAGATGGCGATCGCGATGGCACGCGCCGGGGGATTGGGTGTGATCCATAAAAACATGCCGGTCGACCGACAGGCAGCGGAAGTGGATCGCGTCAAGCGCTCCGAGAGCGGGATGATACTCAATCCCATCACTCTCGGTCCTGACAGACCCATCAGGGAAGCCGCCGCACTGATGACGCGGTTCGGCATCTCGGGTGTGCCTATAGTGGATGACGAGGGCAGGCTCGTGGGAATCATCACGAACCGCGACCTGCAGTTTGAGACCAACGTAGGCCGGCCCATCCGGGAGGCGATGACGAAGGACAACCTGATCACCACCTCGGTTGGTACCACGCTCGATGAGGCTGAGCGAATATTAGGTGAGCACCGAATCGAGAAGCTGCCGGTCCTCGACGAAAAGGGAATTCTCAAGGGACTCATCACGATCAAGGACATCTTCAAGCGGAGGATGCACCCCGACGCAAATAAGGACCAACACGGGCGGCTGCGTACTGCGGCGGCGGTGGGCGTTGGCAACGATGCAGTTTCCCGGACGGAGGCGCTATTGGGAGCGGGCTGCGACGTGATAGTTTTGGATTCCGCGCATGGACACTCCGAGGGAGTGCTCAACACAGTTGGCGAATTGCGCGAGAAGTTTCCTGATTGTCAGCTCGTAGCGGGCAACGTCGCGAGCGTGCAGGGTGCCAAGGCGCTCGTTGAGCGCGGCGTGGATGCGGTGAAGGTGGGTGTCGGGCCTGGATCGATCTGTACTACACGTGTCGTCACGGGTGTCGGTGTCCCTCAGCTCACCGCAATACTGGATGCGGTTGCGGGTGCTGGAGAGACCCCGGTCATCGCGGACGGCGGCATCAAGTACTCGGGTGATGCGGTAAAAGCGCTGGCAGCAGGGGCATCGAGCGTGATGATAGGTTCCATGCTGGCTGGAACGGAGGAGAGCCCGGGCGATACCTTCTTACTCGAGGGACGCAGGTTCAAGATGATTCGGGGAATGGGATCGCTGTCGGCCATGGAAGACGGATCGGGCGACCGGTATTTCCAGGAGGATCTAGCTGGGGCCGACGGAGCGAGGAAGTTGGTGCCGGAAGGCATCGAGGGCAGAGTGCCGTACCGTGGTCCTGTCGCGGACGTGATTTTTCAGCTGGTCGGCGGGATTAGAAGCGGGATGGGTTATTGTGGTGTGGAGAATCTTGGACAACTGAGGTGCGAGACGGAGTTCGTACGGGTTACGTCGGCAGGGGTGCGTGAGTCACACCCCCACGACGTGGCGATCACGAAGGAAGCCCCCAACTACAGCGTCTCCTAAAGCTTACCTTCCATCTTGAGACGCCGGTGCACTTCGGCGTTCTCGATCCACGGTTTCCTTTCAAAGTAGCTCTTCGTCAGCTCGACGATCTTGGGCGACAGGAATAACAATGCTACAAGATTCGGGAGTATCACTATTCCCAGAAAAATGTCTCCCATGTCCCACACCACGGTGAGCGGTATGACCGCGCCGAAGAAGTGCATCAAGACGAACGCGAACTTGTATGGGAGGACCGCTTTGGCACCCACCAGGTAATAAGCGCAGCGATCGCCGTAGTAGCTCCACGCGATTGCCGTGGAGATGGCAAACAGCAGCACTGACACCAGTACGATGTAATGTCCCCAGTCGCCGAGCCGGGACAGTCCTCGGCGGAATCCGAGCATCGTGAGAGGAGCGCCGTTCTCAACGGCCTCACCCCAAAGCGCCAGATAGGTCGCACCGTCGTCTCCTGTAGCTCTTTGGTCCAGAGTGTTCACTGTTCCGGTGAACGGCAGAGTCCGTGCCTCATCAGCATAAAGCCGCTCCACCGCAACTTCATGCCACGCCAGTTGCGGGTCGCCAGCTGAGGTTGCCACGGGAACGCCGTCTTCGAATCGAACTGATTCCGGCGTTTCGGCGGTCGCCCAATTTCCATCGCCATCCTGTGCTATGTAGCTGATGTCCCCGCTGCCTACGACGATCTCGGTGCTGACACGTTCGCTCCACACACCTGTCATGATGATGACGAGCGCCGTCATAGTTACGATCACGATCGTGTCGATGAACGGTTCGAGCAGCGCCACGACACCTTCGGAGACCGGCTCATCGGTCTTGGCCGCTGCGTGAGCGATGGGAGCCGACCCCTGTCCCGCCTCATTGGAGAAAAGGCCGCGGCGTACGCCCCACATCATCGTAGTCAAAAACGCGCCTACACCGGTGCCTGCAATTCCGGCGGTCGGGTTGAAGGCTTCGCGGAAGATCAGGGCGAACGTGGGGACGATCATGTCGGCGTTGAGCAGAATGATCGTGAGAGCGCCCAACACGTATATGGCCGCCATCAGCGGTGCCACCACGCTCGTCACCTTACCGATACGCGTGATGCCGCCGAGGATTACGAGTGACACGACGCCCGCCGTGATGAATCCTGTGAG
>JAZFQE010000099.1:0-3734 GCA_036444955.1 Gemmatimonadales bacterium | reverse complement strand
ACACAGGGTAGACGATTTTGCTTCGTGGAAGGCAGTGTTTGACGAACGTCGGGACAGGAGACGCGCAAGTGGAGAACGAGGTTACCGGTTGTATCAGGTTGAGGGCGATCCCAACAACGTAATTGCGATCTTTGAGTGGGACGAGATGGAGAACGCCCACGCGTTTTTCGAGTCCTCGGAACTCGGAGATGCTATGCAGCGCGCGGGAGTAGCGGAGACCCCGGAGATCCATTTCATGAATGAGGCTGAGAGCGGTTCGACTCAGTGAGATTACGACCTTTGTTCACTCAGACGACCGGTGTGGACTCTACGATTTCCGGTGCGTCCACCTACTTCGCTACGAGCGAGTTACACAACCCCAAGCCGTGGCGGTGGTGGAACGGGAAAGACGGGCGGGTCGGTTGTGCGGAATAAGGTAGCGAGCGGAACCTGATCTGACCCGAAATACTAATGGAGATCGAAGCCGACGCAATTATGGATGGAGAGAACTGATAATGCACGCAACTTTTGGAGCGGGTTGTTTCTGGGGAGTGGAAGCGACGTTCAGGAATATCAACGGCGTGTTGGCGACTGAGGTGGGATACAGTGGGGGCACAACGAAGGATCCTACCTACACGGCGGTCTGCACAGCCCGAACGGGACACGCCGAAGTGATAAGCGTAGACTACGATCCGGAGCAGATTTCCTACGAGAAAATACTTGACGTGTTCTGGGACAGTCACGATCCGACAACACTCAACCAACAAGGCCCCGACATCGGTACGCAGTACCGCTCGGTCGTTTTCTTCCACAACGAGCAGCAGGAGAAGGCTGCACGTGCATCAAAGGAAAGACTCGAATCTTCGGGTCGGTATGCGAATCCAATCGTTACCGAGATAGTTCCAGCCACCACTTTTTATCGCGCTGAGGAGTATCACCAGCGCTATCTGGAAAAGCAGGGGTTGGCAACTTGCTCGATTCCCGAGCCTCGGAGCTAGGGAGCAATCTTCCTCGGCTAGGTGTGTCGCTGATCTGAGAAGCCACGAGGGCTCGTCCGCGGTCCCAGGCTCTGGAGTACACTCACTACCACACAACCCACGCCGCGCGAGGATCGCCCATTGGCCGTTCTCGGGATATTCTTCCGCGATCCGTGCCATGAAGCTTACTTTTCTTTCCCAAGTCGCGGAGTTAACCGATTAACCGAACATCTCTATGAGGGCGCTCGCAAACGTTGCGCTAGGCGGAACCGTGTCCGTTTGGCTGCTGATAGCGATAATCGTCGTAGGAACCGGACTGCTCTCAGCGATGCCAGCGTGGGCCACTCCGCTAATCCTCCTCGGACTGGTCTCTGCTGTTTTGCTGGCGTTCTGGAGATACCATCCCTTCAGGGAGTGGAGTCTGGCGACCAACGTGAAAACGTATGTCGCCATTCACATAAGCCGGTTTGTCGGATTCTATTTTCTCGTGCTCAACGCACGGGGTGAGCTTCCGGAGGAGTTTGTAGTAGGTGGCTGGGGTGATATCATCGTGGCGTGCGGGGCGGTGGGCGTTGTGCTCTATCTGCCTAAAGCGGAAAACTTCCGCTGGTGGAGTCTGCTGGCGTGGAACGTGATAGGACTAGCGGATATACTGCTCGTCGTAGGTACAGCGGCGCGACTGTTCTTTTTCGACCCCGAGTCGGTGAGTGTATTGAGGGAATTCCCGCTAGGGCTGCTTCCGACGTTCTTAGTGCCGATAATTATCTCCACCCACGTTGTTATGCTCGTGGGTCTACGAGCGGACACGCCAGCACCAGGGGAAGATGGTCAGGTCTAAACGCCGCGCGTTGCGGCAATTGGGGAATGGTGCAGACTGGCCCAGCTGGCTATCCTGGAAGTTCGCTGACGGTTGACAGCAATGGCGCGAGGTAATCCAACAGAATAGGAGCGCAGGAGGATGAGCGATCCCGGTCAGATGACCGATCACGACTGGCAGAAAACGCTGTCGCCACAGCAGTACGTCGTGACCCGTCGAAAGGGAACCGAGCCGCCTTTTTCCGGTGAATACTGCGATTGCAAGGACCCCGGCATATACAAGTGCGTCTGTTGCGGGATCGAGCTCTTCAAGTCGGACACCAAGTTCGACTCCGGCACAGGATGGCCGAGCTTCTTCGACGCCATAGATCCGGCAAAGGTGAAGCTGAGCGAGGACGTGAGCTTGGGGGTGCCGAGGATAGAAGTCTCCTGTAGTAACTGCGATGCGCACTTGGGCCACGTATTTCCCGATGGACCCGCACCGACGGGTAAACGCTATTGCATAAACTCCGTCGCGCTGGACTTGGATAGAGGGGAATAGGCGTCGGATCTCTGGAGGCAAGGGAGGCAAGGGAGGCAAATTGTGGTTGTGCTCTCGACTTCGAGGGGAGAGATAGAGATCGAGCTATACGCGGATCAGGCGCCGGTAACGGTGGAGAATTTTGTCCGCTACGTGGAAGATGGTTTTTACGATGGGACGATATTTCACCGGGTCATGCCGGGATTCATGATTCAGGGCGGTGGCTTCGTCCCCGAGATGAGTGAAAAGCCGACACGCGATCCGATCCAAAACGAGGCGAAAAACGGGCTCAAGAACTTGCGCGGAACCGTGTCAATGGCCCGTACTGACGAAGTCCACAGCGCAACAGCTCAGTTTTTCATTAACCTGGATGACAACGCTTTTCTGGATCACAGCGCTAAGAACTTCGGCTATGCGGTTTTTGGCAAGGTGACGCGGGGTCTGGATGTGGTCGACGGGATAGCCGGTGTTGCCACCGGCCGGGTGGGCATGCACGATGATGTTCCTACAGAAGTGGTTCTTATCAACCGAGCATTCCGCCGCCCCCCCCCCGGAATCTGGCGGGACTGAAGAGAGGAGCTAGACGCCGGGGATGCCGCTGAGAAACCGCTCGCGCAGCCGGTACGAGAGCGCATCTATGGCAATCACAGTTACGAAAACCAGGATCAAGAGAGTGAGAACACCGTCGTACTGCAGCGCCTGTAGATACCGCGCGATAGAGAACCCGATTCCCCCCGCACCAACGAAGCCCACAATGGTCGAAGCTCGCACGTTGTAGTCGAACATGTAGAGCACTTGGCTTACTAGCAGGTTGGATGCCTCTGGTAGAACCACGAAGCGTATGACCTGAAATGGCGTCGCTCCCGTTGCTCTTGCCGCCTCTAATGGATCAGGGGATAAGCCCTCCAGGCTCTCGTACTGAAGCTTAGCCAGGTGACCCATCGTATACATCGTCATGGCAAGCACACCGGCCAGCGCGTGAAATCCAACAAGGATCACAAATAGCACGGCCCACAGCAGGGAAGGGAGTGTGCGGACCGCAGCACATATTGAACGAGCGAATACCAACACACCGCGCGGCGCGAGGTTCCTGGCTCCGCCGATTCCAAAAGGAAGAGCGAGAAGGAATCCGAACAGCGTTCCCAGCAGAGCTATTGCAAGTGTCTCGCCCAGAGCCGTCGCTGCGGTCGGGAGCAGATCTAGTTGAGGAGGAAACGCCTCATCCCATAGCGTACCGAGATTCTCGATCCCGCCCGCGAGTAGCGCTGGGCGAAGATCTAGGTGGTATGCCGAGAGGATTGCCAGCGCGACGACTGCCGGAAGCCAGAGGCGGTGAAGTAGCTTCACGGTAGCGTCAGTTCTTGAGCTTCTCGTCCGAGGGTGCTCTAAACAGGTCAGCCAACCCTGCTACGGATACGTCGCTGGGACTGACCTCGCGCACC
>JAZFQE010000098.1:0-16193 GCA_036444955.1 Gemmatimonadales bacterium | reverse complement strand
ATCCGCTAGGCTCGATCCCTTGACACTACAGGGGTGTCCAGATAGCTTTTCACCCCGCTAGCACTCATCTGTGTCGAGTGCTAAGAATTCACCTAACTTATTGTCGTTTAACGACTTGCTGTCTAGGAGGTAAGAAAACGCTATGCCTACTTCCACCAAGTCTAAGCTCAAGGTCCAGCCGCTGAGTGACCGAGTGGTGCTGCGTGCGCTGGAGGAGAGTGAGGAGATGCGGGGTGGACTCTACATACCCGATACTGCCAAGGAAAAGCCCCAACAGGGCGAGGTCGTCGCTGTTGGTCCCGGCAGGATCGAAAAGGGTGAGCGAGTCCCCATGGAGTTAAAAAAGGGCCAGAAGGTGCTGTACGGGAAGTATAGCGGCACGGAGGTCACTATCGACGATGAGGAATACCTCATAGTCAAGGAGTCAGACGTACTCGCAGTCTTAGGCTGATTTAAACTGGAGATTTTAGTCAAATGGCAACAGCAAAAGAACTTCACTTTGACGTAGAAGGGCGGACGAAGCTGAAAAGTGGTATCGATCAGCTTTCGAAAGCGGTGAAGGTGACGCTCGGTCCCAAGGGCCGCAATGTCGTAATCGATAAGAAGTTCGGCAGTCCGACCGTGACAAAAGACGGTGTGACCGTGGCAAAAGAGATCGAGCTGTCCGACCCCGTAGAGAACTTGGGTGCCCAGATGGTAAAAGAGGTCGCGACGAAGACCTCCGATGTCGCCGGCGACGGAACCACTACCGCTACAATTCTGGCACAGGCGATTTACCGTGAGGGTCTCAAGAGCGTGACCGCCGGCGTAAACCCAATGGCAATCAAGCGTGGCGTCGATAAGGCGGTCGCAACGGTGGTAAAAGCGTTGGAGAAGCGGTCGCAGAAGACGTCCGGCAAGAACGAGATCGCGCAAGTAGGTGCGATTTCGGCGAACAACGACCAGGAGATCGGCGACCTCATCGCCGACGCCATGGAGAAAGTTGGCAAGGACGGGGTCATCACCGTGGAGGAAGCCAAGGGGTTAGAAACCGTCTTGGAAACGGTGGATGGTATGCAGTTCGATCGCGGGTACCTCTCGCCTTACTTCGTGACCGATCCGGAGAAGATGGAGGCGGTGCTCGAGGAGGGGTACATATTGATTCACGACAAGAAGATCTCTGCGATGAAGGACCTCCTTCCGATTCTCGAGAAGGTGGCTCAGACTGGCAAGGGTTTGCTGATCATCGCTGAGGATGTCGAGGGAGAGGCGCTAGCCACGCTGGTCGTGAACAAGCTGCGTGGCACCCTAAAGATCTGCGGCGTCAAGGCTCCTGGGTTCGGTGACCGCCGGAAGGCGATGCTGCAGGATATCGCCATTCTCACAGGCGGTAACGTGATCAGTGAGGAAGTAGGCTTCAAGCTCGAAAACGCTGTGCTGAACGACCTCGGTTCCGCTAAGAGAATCGTCATGGACAAAGACGACACAATTATCATAGATGGCGCAGGTAAGCGGGATGTTATTCAGGGCCGTATCGGCGAGCTGAAGGCCGCCATCGATAAGAGCACTTCCGACTACGACAGTGAGAAGTTGCAGGAGCGCCTGGCCAAGTTGGCCGGTGGCGTCGCCGTGATCAACGTGGGCGCTGCAACCGAGACCGAGATGAAGGAAAAGAAGGCTCGTGTTGAGGACGCGCTGCACGCCACGCGTGCCGCGGTCGAGGAGGGTATCATCGCCGGTGGTGGGGTTGCTTTGCTCCGCGCACAGACGAACCTCGACAACCTCAAGAATGAAGATCCCGATGAGCAGGTCGGAATTAACATTGTGCGCCGTGCGCTCGAGGAGCCGCTGCGGATCATCGCCGGAAACGCAGGTGTCGAGGGATCCATCGTGGTCGAGAAGGTTCGCAGCGCGAAGGCCAAGAACTACGGCTACAACGCGCAGACGGACGTTTTCGAAGATCTGATTGAAGCAGGTGTAATCGACCCAACGAAGGTCACGCGCATCGCGCTGCAGAATGCTGCGTCGGTCGCCGGCCTCCTGCTCACGACCGAGTGTGTTGTCGTTGAGGCTAAGGAAGAGGAGCCTGCTGCAATGCCGCCTGGTGGTGGTGGCATGGGTGGTATGGGTGGTATGTACTAATCCGACAGGATAAGATCACAGGCCACTGAAAGAATCAAGCGCCCCGCATCTGCGGGGCGCTTTTTCTTGGTGGAGTCCGATTGCAGTCCGGCGCCGGTGGGCTCAGCGGCGTGCCTGCTCGACCACCTGGTCGATGGTGCCGGCAGCGACGTTGAGCAGACCGACCTGCGGCAATCTTCGCAGCAGCTCGATCCAGCTTTCATCCTGCTGAAAGGCGCGACGGAACAGCGGGATGGAGGATTCGAGATCGCCTTGGTCGAGCATGGTAACCGCTTGCCAATAGACCAACTCGCCGTTGGTCGCCTCGTCCGGCAAGTATCGAGCGGCAGCCGAGTATGCGATGAGAGCGGAATCGACGTGACCGGCGGTGATGTAGTTGTCTCCATCTGTGGCTGCGCGGTAGGCGCGGGCAACAGTTATGAGGCGTTCCAGTTCGCCGAGAGGATCGGATGAATCTTCGATCCTGAGGTCGAACAGTCGCTCCCAAGAGGGATCCGAGGGGTCTCCGCTCACGACTACGAGCGCAGCTGACTGCCTCCCGCGGATGTCGCCGCCTGCTGACTCAGCTGCCTTGAGGGCCGCTAGCATTCTCGCTGCCAGATCACCGCTCGCCGATTCAAAGGCCCGAGCCATTGCAGGCCAGACGTCGCTGTTTCTCATCAGATTTGCCTGCACTGAGTAATTCCGTCCCATGTGATGGCCGGCCGCCGGTATGTTCAGAGAACCCGTGTGTGCCAGGACATTGCCTCGCGCATCGACCATGGCCACCTGTCTGACCTGCGAGTCGGGATCTGAGCGCAGCAGGGCGGCAAGCGCTTCGGGCGCCGACAATCCCGAAGTCATCAGGTATATGCCACGTGGGCCGTAGGCCGGCTCGACGAACGACTGTGTTGCTACCGCTCCCACGCCCGGGCGGGCCCACGAAACAATACTTCCCACACTGAACCAATGTGACTGAACGGCGACTCCGATCTCACCGGTAACCGAGTCCGCCGCAACAATCGAGTACGTATGAACCGGTCGCAGCGGGGAGCGCACCTGAGCTGGTGCTGGCAACGCGACGAGCATTGATGAAAGTACGAGCGGGAAAACTGGTAAGCATTTCATGGCAGCCACACTCCGTTCGATTCGGGTTTGCGTCACTATATTGTACGACGCAGTGGAGTGCAACTAGGATACGATCCCGTAGCGTAACCAACGGTTCGTTGATAACTTCCAAGTATTCATGAAGATACTTGTTGACGTTCTACTTTGTATCGCGTTTCTCTCAGTAACGCCCGGCGCATTCCAAGCACAGTCTCAGAGGCCGATCCTGGACGGAACCTGGGAAGCGGACAGTCCCGAAGGTCCCAAAGAGATTGTAATTCGAGGCGATTCGTCTGTCAGCTATGGTGATGAAACGGTTCGTTGGAGGGTGACGGGGGACTCGCTTCACATTGCCTTCGGTGACGAGTGGATGGTTTACGGTTTTGCGCTAAGACGGGACAAGCTGACACTTACCGGAGGTGACCTTGAGGATCCGATCGAGTTGAGGCGGAGAGGGCCGCCGACTCCCTTGCCGGAGGGGGCACATGTACCTGCTGCGCCCCCAGCGGACCAAAGAGCAGAAATCTAGTCCGTGGTGACTGCGCTTCTCCTAGAATCATGACTGACGTTTCGGGTGAGCAGTCGGGCAAGAAGTCCGGGACCGGCGTACTACCGCAAGACCTCTCTGACTTTCTGATAGAATTCTCCATCGCGCTACACAAACACGCCATGTACCCCGAAGGACATCCCTTGCTGGAACCCGCGGTGGAGTCTGTCTTGGATCGGCTTGACATCCTTCTTCAGACCAAGAATCAGCTTTCCGTCGGCGTAGCGAACAAGCAACTCGTCATCGAGGGCGTAGCGACCGATCCGCAGAACCCGCTGCTGAGCGAGCTGGCGGGGAGGCTGCACCGGCACCACCTCGGAGCCATGTTGTTCGGCAAGGGTGCGACCCTCGAGGAATTTCAGGACATGCTCTCCCGGCTTGCTGAGGAAGCCGACAGAGCTGAGGTGCCACTTGGGTTGGGGCCTCAGGAGGTTCTCTCGGTGTGGCCTCATGTGCGCCTGTACCCAATGATATTTGACCGGCTCGAGCTCGTCGACGACACCTTCATGACTGACGGAGAGAAAAAAGATGAAACTGAGGCGGACAGGCGGTCAACGGCTCTGTGGGTCGGTCTTGCCCAGGCCGCCATGGCGCGTGACAGGTCGCAGGGGGTTGGGACCGAGACCGAGAAACAAGTTGATGAGACAGATCCCACGGTTGTAGCGAACGCCATCAACGAGCGTGCAGGAGCAGCCGCATACGATCAGGTGGTCGTCGGTTACCTACTCCAGATCGCCGGAGAACTCAAAGGAACCGGAAAGACCGAAGGTGTGGGGCTGCGTAGGCGGATGTCCACGCTGGTCGGGGGGCTTTCGGGGGAGACACTCGAGCGCCTGCTGCAAATGGGTGGGAACGGGCCCCAGCGCAAAGAATTCCTATTGAATGCGGCCGAGGGGATGACCGCCGACGCCGTTATCGATCTGGTTGAGGCCGCCGGTAAGTGCGAAGGCGCTGGCTGCTCAAATTCGATGCTGCGGATACTACAAAAGCTGGCGCACCACGCGGAGAACGACGGGGGTAAACGCCAGAGTGAGTCGGACAAGTCGCTGAGAGATCAGGTGAAGACGCTGGTAGCTGACTGGACGTTGAAGGATCCGAACCCCGGGGCTTACTCGGACGCCTTGAGGAAGATGGCCGAGTCGGACCGAGGTGAAGCGGTGTCTCCTCAGCAAGTATTCAGACCGGAGTCGAAGAGACTGCTGCAGATGGCGCTCGAGGTAGACACTTCTGGCCCCGGTGTTTCCAGGGCGGTCAACGATCTCTTGGAGGAGGGGGAGCTCAAATGGGTGCTCACCACTCTGGAGACTGCGGACGATTCGACGGTCAAAGCGATGATCTGGTACGAGATCACCCGGGCCGAGGTCGTTAGACGCATGTTGGAGCGAGAGCCGATAGATACAGAGGCGCTGGACTTGATGCTTCCGAAACTGGGTGCCGGGGCTGCGGAAGCGATGTTGAAGGTGCTAGCCGAATCTAATTCAAGTCAAACTCGAAGAGTGTTGCTCGATCGCGTAGTCAAGCTCGGACCGGAAATCGGACAGCTGATCCTGAAATTCCTCGATGACGAACGTTGGTTCGTACAGCGGAACATGCTCGCGTTACTGAGCCACCTCCCGTCGCTTCCGAATGGATTCAAGGGGGATGCTTTTATGCAACATGCCGACCCGCGGGTACGCCGCGAGGTATTCCTCATGTTGTTCAACGACCCCGTTCAGCGGGACAGGGCGATATCCAAAGCTGTAGTGGATTCCGATCGGAGGACCGTGAAGCTGGGATTGACCGCGGCGCTGACGGACTGTCCCGCCAGTGCCATCCCGCTCGTCGTTGCGCGAAGCACCGATGCCGAGGACATAGATGCCAGAATTGCCGCGATCAGAGTCCTCGGCCATGCCTCCAATCCGACAGCGGAACAGGCGCTGCTAAACATTATAGCCGTGAAAAAGAGTCTGATACGCAGGAAACGTCCGCCGAAAACTCCTGAATATCTCGCCGCACTAGAGGCGCTCCACTCGTACTCGGCTAACCCTCAAGTGAAGGCTGCGCTGACGGTGCTATCGCGGTCGAGAGACCCGGAGATAGCGGCGGCCGCCGCAAGCGCCGGAGCGACAGCGCTGGCTAGGCCGGATGTCGGTACAGACTGAATTTCTGCACTCGTTCGCTCAGGCTTTGTCCGCCCTGGCTCTGTATCCGGACGGACATGCATCGCGGCACCGCGCGCTCGATCATGTTTATGAGAAGACGCTTAGTCTCCTAGAGGAGGACTCGGCACCGTCCTTCTCCTTCGTCGGAGACGACGTTGTCTCCGGAAGCGTTCCCATGCGCGAGATGCGTGGCTGGGAATGGAGCCAGAAGCTCGCTGGCGTGGGTGTCCAGCGTCTGGAATTTGACCAGACCATAACACAAGACGAGCTCGAGGTAGTCATCGAGGAAATGATCCAGCGCCTTGCCCACCGCTTTGTCGATTCTACGGAAGCACGGCAGACTCAGCGTCGCAGCATGAAATTCGGTGAGATAGGGCTCAAGGGTGAAAAAGCTGGTGCTTCTGAGATTAGTACCGCGACTATCGCGTTTACGCTGAGCGAAGAGAGCGAGGCGGTGCGGTGGATGCATGACGAACTCGCCGAGGAGCATGAACTACCTATTGCCGAGGCGGAGGCTGTCGTCCGATCCCTATCGGTGGCAATGCATGGCCAACAGCAGATGATGGTGCCGCTGCTCGAAATCCGAGAGTACGATGAATACACAGTCACTCACTCGCTCAACGTGTCAACTCTCACCATGGCGCTCGCCGAATGGCTCGGCATGGGCGCCAGGGACGTCCGTGCCTTCGGTGTAGCCGGCCTCATGCACGATCTGGGGAAGGTCAAGATTCCAAGGGATATTCTCAACAAGACGGGTAAGTTAACTGAGAGCGAACGTGCTGTGATGCACGAGCACCCTGCTGCGGGCGCGCGGACAATTCTCGCTTCTGAGGACAACTTGGATCTAGCCGCAGTCGTCGCTTACGAGCACCACATTATGATCGACGGTGGGGGCTACCCCTCCTTCCAGTTTCCGCGCGACTGTCACCAGGCCTCCAAGCTGGTTCATGTGTGTGATGTCTACGACGCATTGCGTACGGATAGACCATACCGTGACGCCTGGCCGAGTAAAAGGGTACTCAGCCACCTTGAGGAGAGGGCGGGGACTGAGTTCGATCGTGACATTGCCCAGGCTTTCACGAGCATGATGAAGGTCTGGGAGCCGAACGTCGCACGCGTGGGTCAGGACGAAGCGCTACCTAGCTCTTAATCGTCTGTTCGAACTCCAGCTGCGCCTCTGAATTAGTTATTTCGAATGTTACGGACGGCCTGTCCTGAGCGGCAACTTGTACGATTCCATCAAACCCTCTGCTTGTCAGCTTGTCCCGCACCGTCGAGAGGGCTAGCTCAGGTTCGTTGCAGTTGTGACTGACGTGAGCCAGGATCACGTGGCCCAGACCAGGGTGAACGATTTCGGACACGAGTTGAGCGGCTGCACGGTTGGATAGGTGTCCCCTCGAGCCGGCGATGCGTTCTTGCACGATGGGAGGGTAGGGACCAGTGCGGAGCATGGATTCATCGTGGTTGGACTCTATCACCACGCAGTGGGCCCTCCGTAGGAGATACTTCAGCGTGTGGGTTGGTCTCCCGAGGTCGTACGCCACGGCTACGGATACCCGGGAATCAAGACCCGCGATCAGAAGAGCCATGGGTTCGGCGGCGTCGTGACTCGTCAGGCATCCGGTAATGCTAAATCGTCCGATCTGCATCGGCGTGTGCGGTGCCAATACGCTGGTTTTGATTCCGTTGAGCCGCCCCTGTAGCGCCCGAAGGGTGCCGGCGGAGGCGACTACTTGGCATGCGAGTTTTTCCGCTAACGGCGCTACCCCGCGGGCGTGGTCGCCGTGTTCATGAGTCAACGCAATCGCTGAGACGCGACCCAACTGAAACTCAGCTTTGCGAAGGCGGTTGAGTGTGGTTCGGGGACCGAAACCGGCATCGACGATAAGTGTCTCACCCGCTTCGCTGAGCGCGAATGAATTTCCCTTGCTGCCCGATCCTATACTGCAGAGTTTCATCAGCAGGTCGAATGTTGGTGAATAGCCGTGAGCATCGCTCGCTGCTCTTCGGTCAAAGCCACGTCGCGCCGCGACATTACGCGCTCGGCCGTTTTCAAGAACCCGTCGAGGCTCACGAGATCGTCTGTAGAGCCCCATGCAAAAGGCCGGGTGTACTTGGGTGGCGCGTGCTCACCCACGACATTGGCCCCAGTTCCTACAACGGCGCCGGTTGGAAACATCGTGCCAATGGCACTCTTGACGTGATCGCCGAACAATGTTCCCAGAAACTGACGTCCGGTTTCGATTTGGTTGCCGTCCACGTTCAGCCGCACCTCTCCATAAGTGTTCTTCAAGTTCGAGGTAGTGGTGCCGGCGCCGAGATTGACCCAGCGCCCCACGGCAGAGTGTCCGATGAATCCGTCGTGCGTCTTGTTGGAGTAGCTGAGAAAGACGCTCGCTGAAACTTCACCGCGGACGCGACATCGAGGTCCGATAGTGGAGCGGCTGATCTGTCCTCCCAGAATTACTGTTCCCGGTCCGACGTACATGGGTCCTTCGAGTCGGGTGCCCCCTTTGACATAGGTGTGCTGCTCTATGACGACCGCGCCTTCCCTCACGTCAAAGGTCACTCCCGGTTCAATACTTGCACCCAGCAGAACGATATTTCCCGGATCTCCTATGACTGTGCTTCCGTCAGGAAGTGCGTCGCCCCGCTCGCCGACGAAGTCGGCGACATCCGCCGGTAGCAAATGTTCGAGTGCCGTAACGAGGTCGTATGCGCCAAGGAGCCTCACACCTTCCAGTTCTACTTCTGGCCACTCGACGGGTGAGCCATCCCAGGTTCCCTCCGGAACCCACCAGCCCACGGTTTCGCCCTCATTTACCAAGCGGACTCGGTCATTGCTGAGCTCTGGGGTTACACCTGAAGGGGCAAAATCTGACCGCCCCACAATGGCGGGCCCTTCAACTGGATGAAGCGTGTTTACGGACGGAGCATCGTCCTCGACAAAGGAGGTCAGATACTTGGGACCAAAGATCGTTTTTGACTTTGCATGGGTAGTCGCTTCCCATCGCTCGCGCATTAGCCAGGCCCCCGCTCGCAGTTCGCAAATCGGACGGCTGTCGGAAAAGGGAAACCATGCCGACCTGGATTTCGGTTCGAGCAGATAAAGATCGGTCACTTAGTCCAGCTCTCGAACTTTCGGCGGAAGCTTGGCAACGATCTCCTTGAGTTTGGCCGCGCGATCCAGCGTGGTTACGAGTGTGACGCCATTCGCGCGAATGATCGCGAGATTACTCACACCGTTAAGTACTATAGGGCCTTCCTCGGACCAGGCTACACAATTCGTTGCATCGATGTCGAAAACTTCGCCTACCTTCACGTTCCCATGCGAATCTAGTTCCCGAACGCGCCTGAGGGCGGCCCACGTACCGACATCATCCCACGGGAAATCACCGATTACCACGGCGACCCGCGAGCTCCGCTCGTAATGGGAGCGATCCACCGCAATCGGGGTGACCGACTTGAAGAAATCGTCTATTTGGTCATCACCCAACAGATGTAGGTGCGGTGCTATTTCGGGCACGTGCTCCTCGGTTTCCCGGAAGAAACGATCGGCCGTCCAGCTGAACAGACCGCTATTCCACAGGGCGCCACGCGAAATCAGTTGTGCCGCCATGGCTGTCTCCGGTTTCTCGACAAAGCGCTGGATGCGTTTCGCGTCAGGTCCCAGATCTTCGCCCACCTCGATGTAACCGTATCCTATTTCCGCACGCGTAGGTTGCACGCCAACCGTAACCAGTACGTCATGTTCTTCTGCGACGCTCAAAGCCCGTGCGGATGTGCTACGGAACTGGTCCTCATCACCAATAACCCAGTCGGCATGAAGCGAGAGAACGGTCGCACCTGGATCCCTGCGCTTCGCGACGTGTGTTGCCCATGCGAGTGCAGGTCCGGTCGACGCCGCGCGCGGTTCGGCGAGAATATTATCCGGCGGTAACTGTGACAAGAGTTCACGCGTTCTAGCCGCGTACCGCGCACCAGTAACCACGAGGATGTTTTCGGGATCGATCAGGGTCTCGAGCCGGGCAACCGCAAGACTCAGCAAGGGGCCGCCGCCGGCCAAGGCAATGAACTGTTTGGGTCGCGCGTCCGTTGAAAGCGGCCAGAACCGCGTTCCTGATCCACCAGCTAGTATGGTGGCCCACCTACTCATGATTCAGAGTAGCGTGTGAAGTTTCCGGAAATCAGTCTGCTGGTAACTGATTCTGCGAGCGCAACGATATGATAGAAGGTGACCGCTGACACGGCGGAGACACCCTCGCTACAAGAGGCCTGCAATTGCCGGCTGATGACGCCTGATCTCGTATAGCAGGGATCCCATGTTTGTGTTGGCTCTGAGGAATATCGCCAGGACTGTTTCCGGTGTGAGGCCCGTTAACAGCATCATCCCATTGCCGAATTCGACCGCCGCTACCAAGATCTCACCCTGTTCGGCTGCTGCACCGAGCCGATTGCATGTCTGAACAACCGAAGGGATGAGTGCGGCGAGGCCTTCGGTATCCAGGTCGTCGCTTGTCGCGCCATCAATCGTAAGGCCGTCTCGCCCGAGCACTATGACAGCTCTGACGCCTTCTCGTTGGTTGAGTCCCTGAACGACGTCACGAATCGTCGGCATGGGCGCCAAGCTAGATACGCTCAGACCCGAAGTCAAGGAACGTCAGTGGGTTGACCGACTTTCAGCGTGCTGCTAACCTTCGGACAAATTGCTATGAATTATGTGCGTATGTGTATTCCGCTGGTGTTCACGTTGCCGCTTGTGGCGGTCATAGGTGTAGCCTGTGGTGATCCGTTTGCTTTGGCTCCCGCAACGGCGCCTAACAGGATTGACACCACGGAAATATTTGCTCTTAGCGGTACTGACATTGGGCTGCCGAGTGCATATGACATAGTAGATCGGTCGCCGGCTATCACAGAATTGGGTGAGCTATTCGACTTCGTGTTCGACATACAGGATGGCAGCCAGGCAGTTGTAATCCCGAACGGGGCGCTGGGTCTGGCCCGCGGTCCCGGCATTCAGCTAATGGCTAATACATCGTTTGATGCGATCACTCTTGCACCGGCGACAGGGTACAACGCTGATAGTTCGGTTGCCGTTGCCGAGGGATCGGTATTTGTAGCCCGATCCCGTAGCAGCTCGCAGGATTGTTCGCTCGGCTCAGTCGCAAGGTTCGGCAAATTCGAAGTTCTCGAAGTGGACACTTCACTCCGACGTGTAACATTCCAGGTATTGGTTGGTATTAACTGCGGGTTTAGAGGTCTCGAACCCGGCATTCCCACCGAGTGATCCGTGATTGATATCAAGCTGCTGCGAGAGTCGCCTAAAACAGTGAAGGAGGCTCTCGGCCGGAGGCTAACGGATTTGGGCGGCGTACTGGACCGGTTGTCCGAGTTGGATACGCGTCGGCGCACGGTACTCAAAAGTGTTGAGGCGCTAAAAGCTGAGCGGAACCGCGCGTCTAACGATGTTGCCGAGTGCAAGCGCACGGGGTCGGATGCCTCCGGCCTGCTCGAAACCCTCAAGAACACGAGTGCGGAAATCAGGCAGTACGACAGCGAGTTGAGTGTTGTGGAGAAGGAACTCAAGGAGTTGTCGCTACGCATTCCGAATCTACCGCTGCCCGGGATCCCTGACGGCGATGAAGGTGGGAACGAAATTATTCGCACGTGGGGTGAACAGCCAAGCTTTGATTTTGAACCCCACACGCATTGGGATGTGGGTGCCGATCTCGGGATACTCGATCTACCCCGCGGAGCGAAGATCACTGGATCCGGATTCCCGGTCTTCATAGGGTTAGGTGCGCGTCTGGTGCGTGCCCTCCAGAACTTCATGATGGATTTGCATACAGATGAGCACGGTTACACCGAGGTCGTTCCACCACACTTGGTCAGTGCAGAAACGGCTACCTGTACTGGACAGCTCCCCGATCTAGAACGGGACATGTACTTAACCGAAGACGGTCTCTACCTCATTCCTACCGCGGAGATTCCCGTCACAAACCTTCACCGCGATGAGATCCTAGATGCAAACGAGCTACCGAAGGCCTACGTAGCCTTTACGCCGTGCTATAGACGTGAAGCCGGCGCTCACGGCAGGGACACGCGTGGGATCATTCGTGTGCACCAGTTCGACAAAGTTGAACTCGTGAGAATCTGCACGCCTGAAACTTCAAATGATGAATTGGAGTTGTTGCTGGGACATGCGGAAACCGTGTTGCAGCGACTCGAGCTACCGTACCGAGTAGTGGCGCTCGCTGCCGGGGAAATCGGGTTCGCGAGCGCGAAGACCTATGATCTCGAAGTTTGGGCAGCAGGAGTAGGCAAGTGGTTAGAAGTTTCCAGTGCGAGCACGTTTACCGATTTCCAGGCTCGTCGCGCCAAGATCCGCTATCGGCCGAGAAAAGGAGACAAACCTGAGTTTACGCACACGCTGAACGCATCGGGCGTCGCCTTCCCGCGTACGATTATCGCGCTGCTGGAGAACAATCAGCAGGCTGATGGATCGGTAGTGGTTCCGGATGCGCTGGTGCCTTATTTCGGATCGAACTGCATTGCCGCAGGTGCTACGTAAGATTCGCCGAATCCTACGTAACGCCGGACCGCTCGTCGCCGTCGGGTTGGTGTTGTTGATTGGTGGGATTTCCTTCTGGCAGGCTTGGAAGACGGCCACGCACTTGCGTGGGGAGGCGCGCAAGACGTCCCGAATCTATGGCGAAGTGGTGGCAGCATTATCGGATACGACGGCCAGATCGACTACCGGTGTGCTCCTCCAGCTGGTTTCGGAGATAACAGGAACCGGCATACCTCTAATCGTGACCGACAGTGCCGGTCGGGCGACGGCATGGCAGAACATTCCCTTTGACGGTTCACCAGACGATCCGCGTCTCTCTGAAATCATCGACGAGCTTGACAGATACGCCAATCCGATAAGTCTGCCGGGCATGGGCCAGATTCACTTCGGTCCTGTGCCAAGTACGCGACGACTCAGTTGGGTGCCCATCTTCCAAGCATTGCTACTGGCGCTGGCTGTTCTGGTGACTATCTGGGCTTATCGGAACTCGGTTGGACGGAGCAGAGACAAGCTTTGGGTGGCCGTGGCTCGCGAGTCAGCGCACCAGATGGGGACGCCATTGATGAGTGCAAAGGCGTGGATCGAGCGACTAGCTGACGGCGACAGCTCCAACGAAAAAATCGCCGCGCATCTCGCAGCCGATGTAGAGCGGCTCGAGCGCGTCGCACAACGTTTCGAGCGAATCGGGCGGCCAGCGCGCCAGGACCAGGTCGCCCTCGGCGCTCTGGCCGAGCGGGTGTCGGCCTATTTTAATGCGCGGTTGCCGCGTCTGGCTAACCGCGTGACAATCGATGTAATAGCTCCGGATGCCGGCCCGGTGGTTAGTGGAGACAACGTCCTTCTCGAGTGGGCCCTTGAGTCGCTGGTCCGCAATTCCGTAGACGCTCTCAGCGGTCGGGGAGGCAAGATCACGCTCGAAGTGTTTGAGAGCGGCGACTGCGCAACCATCAGTGTGAGAGACGATGGTCCGGGGGTGGCCCTCTCAATTCGATCGGGGATCTTTGAACCAGGTGTCAGCACCAAGTCCGGCGGATGGGGGATAGGATTACCCCTGGCTAAGCGAATTGTAGAAGACGTACATGGCGGCTCGTTGAAGCTTGTTGACAGCAACGAAGGGACCGTCTTCCTGGTTGAGATTCCGTCAGCCAACACATGATTCAGGAACTAAATGATGCTCAGCGCGAAGCGGTTGAGCACGATGGCGGCCCGTTGTTAGTGTTGGCTGGCGCGGGTTCTGGAAAAACGCGTGTGCTCACTGCCCGGGTCGCGCACCTGATCGAACATCGGAATGTTCCTCCCGGCCGCATCATGGCGGTGACTTTTACCAACCGTGCGGCTTCCGAAATGCGCCGCAGAGTCACGAATATCCTGGGATGCGAACCCGCCGGCCTTTGGATGGGAACGTTTCACTCCGTGTCTGCTAGGCTTCTGCGGCGCGAGGCGCACAGAATCGGGTTCACGCCACAGTTCACTATCTACGACGAAGATGACCGGCTGTCACTGATCAGGCGTTTGCTGAAGGACGGGGGTTATTCGCCGAAAGCGTATCGCCCCGCCGCGATTCAGTATGTGGTGTCTCAAGCGAAGAATAGATTAGTCAGTCCGAGCGAACTCCGGGAACAGGCTGAAGACGATGTCCAGAGAGTCGCGGCTGAGATCTATGATGTCATGGGACGAGTGCTCCGCGAGGCGAACGCGATGGACTTCGACGATCTGCTGCTGCATCCGCTGACGTTGTTCCGTGACTACCCCGACAGATTAACCCGCTACCAAGCTCACTTTCAATCAGTCTTAGTTGATGAATTCCAGGATACTAATCGCGCACAGTATCTGCTGGTGAAGCAGATTGCCGAAAAGAATCGGGATATATGTGTTGTGGGTGACGATGATCAATCGATTTACGGTTGGAGGGGGGCGGAGGTGCGGAACATGTATGATTTTCAGCGCGACTTCAGCGACGCGCAGCTCGTGCGGCTCGAGGAAAACTACCGATCCACGTCCGTGATATTGGATACCGCCAACGAGGTTATTTCCGAGAACATGAACCGGTTGGGCAAGACTTTGTTCACGTCCAGAGTAGGTGGGGATCTCGTGGTTGTAACTGCAACCGCAGACGAAGGAGATGAAGCGGAATGGGTGCTAAGCGAGATTGTGGAGAATGTGACAAAACGGTTTTGTGAATATAAGGATTTTGCAATCCTTTACCGCACCAACGCCCAATCTCGACCGTTTGAGGATGTGTTCCGACGTAATGTCATACCATATCAAGTGGTGGGATCGGTGAGCTTTTACGCGCGCAGAGAGATCCGCGATCTAGTCGCGTATCTACGTCTCGTGGTAAACCCGGCCGATGACCAGGCGTTCATACGCGCGGTGCAGTCCCCGCGGCGGGGCGTGGGTAAGACGAGTCTCGCCTTCGTGGGGCGCATGTCCGTGGCCTGGAACCGTTCGTTTTTCTCGACAGCCTCAGTGGCCGACCGCATGCCCGAGTTACAGCCGCGAGCGCGCAGCGTGTTGCTGGACTTCGTACGGATGATTGAGCGCTTGAGAGAGGAGTCGCGAGAGGCATCAGCGGCAACGCTGCTTGAATCCATAATAGAAGTGACTGACTACGAGAACTACCTGGCTGAAGAAGGTCTTGATGGCGCGGACAGAATCGAAAACGTCAGAGCGCTGTTGGACGGTGCTGCAGAATGGTCCGAGGAGGAGGATCCCGAGGATCCCAGTTCTCCGACAGAACGTTATTTGACGGCTGCTGCCCTAACTACGTCGGCCGATCACGCTGAGGGAGATCCCGAAGGAGTAACTCTCATGACAGCGCACATGGCCAAGGGACTGGAGTGGCCCGTCGTATTCATGACTGGCATGGAGGACGGACTCTTTCCGCTTAGCAGATCCATGGAGACGCAGGAAGGCGGTGAGGAGGAGAGAAGGCTTGCCTACGTCGGCATTACCCGTGCTCAGGATCGCTTGTATTTATCCTGGGCTCGGGCCAGGAGAAGAAGTGGGCAATTGATGCCCGGCATGCCGTCTAGATTCTTGGATGCCCTGCCTCCGGGCTTGATCGAAGAGCGGCGTACGTCCAGCGTGTTCGGTGACTTTGCCAAAGCCGCGGCGAGTGTTCCGGTTGGATGGGACGCCCTATCGACCGTGAACGACGAAAACGAGTCTCAGGACTCGCCCCGATATGTGCGTGGCGAACGAGTGAGACACCGCAAGTTTGGCTCCGGCCAGATAGTAGATGTTTCGGGGAAGGGGAGACACCTCAAAGTAGTTGTCTCGTTTGATGAGGACGAGGTTGGGCCGCGGACCCTGCTAGCGGCTTACGCCGGTCTAGAGCGGGACTGGGAGAGCGCGTGAGTGTTTCGCGGAGCGAAATCCTTCGTCTTGCGCAGTTGGCAGCGATCACAATTCGCGAGGACCAGCTCGATGAGCTGGCGGAACAAATCACGCGCATTATCGAATTCGTTGATCGGCTCCGAGCACTCGACGCGGACAGCGAGCCATCGGTACCCTACAGTCCCGGCCCGCCCTCCGCAGCGTGGCGCGAAGACGTGGTTCGATCTGGCGGATCTCTCAATGTGGCTGAGCTGGGGTGCGTCCTGGCAGACAACTTATTTGTCGTGCCGCGGGTTGCCGATCTGGAGGACCCGTGACCCAACCTCCTGCCCTCGCTCGCGCTGTTGCCGATGGCATTGAGGCCAGCCGGTCGAACGGACTCAACGCA
>JAZFQE010000097.1:0-4622 GCA_036444955.1 Gemmatimonadales bacterium | reverse complement strand
AGATCTACCTAGGCGGTGGATTCGCGATCAACCAGATCTCAGATATCAACACAACGTCGCCGACGCTGGGCGCGGCTGAATTCAATTCGATAACGGCTATAGTAGATGACTTGGATACGAAAGCGTTTGCAGTTTTCAGCAGTGGCCTCCAGTTGAGACTAGGCCGTTTGGGTATCTACGGCGAGTATCGATTCCTTCCCAAGAGCGACGATTTCCTCCTCAACACCCTCCAGCATTCAGTGTTGGGAGGGCTGCGCTTCGCGCTCACACATGCCCACGAGAGTATCGAAACCGAACGGTAGCAGACGCCAGTTTACCGGACGGGCCACAACGGGAGCGCACTTGCTCCCGTTGTTTTTGCCGATGATCTGCCTGCTTCAAGACACCCAGCCGGAGATGGCGACTCGCTTTGTCGAAGCAAACGGTTGATGAACACATTGAATCAGCGCGGGCGGCGGGGCTGCATTACGTCACCGACGCCATGCCCGGCGTCCGCCGCGAACAAGCCAGCAGGGGCTTTTCATATATCGATGCCAACGGAGAACTGATCAGGGATCGCGCGGCGAGGAGGAGGTTCAAGGCTCTCGCGATCCCCCCCGCATGGACAGATGTATGGATCTGTCCCGACCCTCACGGCCACATCCAGGTAACGGCGAGAGATTCCAAGGGTCGGAAGCAATATCGGTACCATCCTAAATACCGGGAAGTCAGAGACGAGACCAAGTTCGACCGAATGCTGGAGTTCAGCAAAGTCTTGCCGCAGATCCGAGAGCACGTGGAGCGCGACATGTCGCTGCCTGATCTTCCACGGCGGAAGGTGCTAGCAGCAGTTGTGTGTCTCCTCGAGAAAACACTCATTCGCATCGGTAGCGACGAGTATGCAAAGGAAAACAAGTCGTTTGGCCTTACGACCCTACGTCGTCGCCACGCCGAGGTATCGGGTTGGAAGATCAAGTTTGAGTTCAAGGGTAAGAGCGGCAAGGCACACTCGGTGTCCATCACGGATCGTCGCCTAGCGAATATCGTGCAACACTGTCAGACACTCCCCGGACAGGAACTGTTCAAGTATGTCGATGAGGACGGCAAGCGACAGACGGTGGATTCCGGCGACATCAACGAATACCTGAAGGAGATCACGGGAGGAGATTACACGGCCAAGGATTTTCGCACTTGGGCGGGCACGGTCCATGCCGCAACCACGCTACGCGAGTTGGGACCTACCGCCTCCGACAGAGAGGCGAAATCGAACGTTGTGCGCGCGGTAGATCATGTGGCCGAGCAGCTTGGTAATACCAGAGCGGTGTGCCGCAAGTACTACATCCACCCCGGTGTCATTGACTCCTATCTCGAGGGCAGAGTTCTCAAGAGTCCGCCGCCCGAGAAGCACAAGCGGGAACGGTCTTCGGCGGCGCTAAGGAGGGACGAGCTCGCGGTCATGAAGTTCCTAGAGCTCGGCTGAGTTTCTTGCGGAATCGTGGGATTTGACGACATACACCTGCGGCTGGCATATTTTGAGCTATGGCCACGGAACAATTAATCGGAACGGTAAGTCACTACTTCAAGCAGCCCAGCGTTGCTGTTGTGCGCGTGACCGACGGCGAGCTTGCGATGAGCGACGAGATCCACTTTCTCGGCCACACGACCGACTTTACGGAGAAGATCACCTCTATGGAGGTTGACCACGAGAAGGTCGAAGGAGCCAAAGTGGGAGACGAGGTCGCCATCAAGATCGTGGACCGAGCGCGCATACACGATAAGGTTTTCAAGATCGTAGAGTAACGAACGCCGCCTGATCAAACCGTCGACACGCGACGCTCTCGGACTAACAAGTGGCCGATGGCCTCGTCGGTTGTTCGAGCAGTCCAGCTATCCTGGGTTTAGGTGAGCTAACATTCGTTTGTAGTCTTCCGGTCGGTCCACGTCTGTCAATGCGTAGGCAGGGCAGTCCACGACTTCGGCTTCCTCGCGATGACGCTTCACCACCTGGCGTCCGCAGCCCTCGCCCTCCATCGTTTGAAGTTCCGTAAACAGGGACCGGTCATACAGCATTGGAGGGGCGTTCACCTCGCCGTACTGCGAGATCACTAGCGGTGCAACGGTTTCGCGGTACCGTGTCAGCAGCTTGGCCAGCATCTGCGTGGTCACCAACGGCATATCGGCAAGCATCACGACGGCAGCATCAACATTTGCCGGGATTGCCGCGATTCCCAGGCGGACCGAACTGTTGACGCCTTTTTCATAGTCTTCGTTGACGATCGTTTGGACCGATAGGTCCGCTAATTCTCTCTGCGCCTTACCAGCTTCGTAACCCAGCACAACTATTACCGGGTCGAGGTCGGCCGTGATTGCACGACTGACGACACGCCTGAGGAGTGTCTCACCCTCCAATTCGAGAAAGAGTTTGTTCTGGCCCATGCGCGTAGATGCACCTGCGGCGAGCACCAAACCCGCTACGCGACCGCTCCGGTCAGTCGTCATGTATGGGGCCATCTTTCTCACGGAGATGCCGAGGGACATGGCCCGAGCTGATTGCAAGGAGCTCCGCCATGATACTCAGCGCCACTTGTTCAGGTCGCTCCGCACCTATGTCCAGTCCCACCGGTCCGTAAATTCGGTCGCGGTTTCTCGGCTCGATCCCTGCTAATATTTCCTCCGTACGCGAGCGCGGACCAAGTATGCCTATGTATGGCACCTCGGTCGGCATGAAGTATCTGGTCCATTCCCGGTCACGATCCACCAAGTGCGTCATGATCACAACGTAGGTGTCCGCGCCCGCCGGCAGTTCGCCTCCTTCATCGGCTCTCATCTCTATTAATTGTGCGGCGTCAGGAAATCGTTCTGTAGTCAAGTAAGCTGGGCGGTGGTCTGCTACCGTCACTCGAAATCCCTGGTCAGAGGCGGAAGCAACAAGCGGAATCGCGTCGTCGCCTGCGCCGCAGATGACGAGTTGTGGTAGTGGGACGAGTACTTCGGCAAAGATTTGCAGCGAGCCAATGTCCTGAACCGCTGACTTCCCATCTCCTAGCGCAGCTAGAGCGTGTTCGCTTATCCTGGAGTCGAGTGCCACGTCGCCGGTAGATCCAGTAACAGAACCGTCAACCGTGACAGTCAAAGTGCTGCCCAGTGCCTGGTCGCCTGCGACTACGGTGCTCACGACAAACGGGTTGTCGCACGACAACAGCCTAAGGAGCGGAGCTACTGGGCTTTCCCCCTCATCGGGAGTGAACGGCCGCACGAAGACGTCGACGGAACCGTTGCAGCCGAGTCCGAGTCCCCAGACTGTATTTTCGTCAGAGCCGGTGTCGTAGTGTCTCAGCCGGGGAGCGTTCTCGCTCATCACCACCAGAGCGATCTCCTTCAAATCGCTTTCCAGACAGCCGCTGCTGACGTTTCCGATCATCGCGCCGTCCTGCTCAATGAGCAGCTTAGCACCTGGGCGGCGGTAGGCTGACCCGTCGATGCGTATGACGGTTGCGACGGCGACACGTTCACCACGCCCAGTGGTTTGCAGGACACGTTCGAAGATTCGGAGAGTTTCTTGCCAGGTCATTGCTCCCCCCTCCCCCCGGAGTTGTACAGTTCAATCGTAGTTGCCTGTGATGTTGCGTGTCAACAAAATACGGATGGAAACTTGGCAAAACCCCCTTTGGCGCCACAATGCCCCGCCAGGTAGTGACCGAGGCATCCTTTTGGTCTCTCAAACCATCCAAGGAATGGACGCGTTTCACGTTGTGAAGGTTGGGAGAACCTGAAATGATGAAAGATCTACTCTACTCGATACGCACACTGCGGAGAAACCCAGGGTTTACGGCCGTGGCGGTGGTTACCCTCACGCTGGGGATCGGCGCCAACACGGCGATCTTCAGCGTGGTGAACGGGATCCTGCTCAGCCCGCTGCCCTACCCGAATGAAGAGAGGGTGGCCGTGCTTTCGAACTTCTGGGAAGATGGTCGGATTGGTCTCTCGGAGCAGGAATACCTGGCGTATAAAGACCAAACCCAAGTGTTCGACGCCGTTGCCGCGTACCAGTTTTCGACGCTGAACATCACGGGCGGAGACCGCGCCGAGCGCGTGGTAGCGGGAGCCATCGGTGTCGACGTTCTACCGCTGCTGGGGGTACCGCCGATGATCGGCCGGAACTTCGCTGCGGAAGAGGATGTGAGCGGCGGTCCCGCTACTGCACTGCTCGGTTACGGCCTCTGGCAGCGGCGTTACGCCGGCGACCGTGGCATTATCGGGCAGACGATCGTTCTCGACGGGATTGCGACGACAGTCGTCGGCGTGCTTCCGCCCGACCTCAAGCTACCGGGAGATTTCGTGGGAACTCCGGTCCAGATCTACGTACCGCTGGCACTCGATCCCGTACCCGACAGCCGAAACATCCACTACCTGAGGGGATTGGCGCGGTTGCATGAACACGTGACAATCGACGAGGGACGCGCGGTACTCGCCGGCGTCGCCGAGCGGCTCAAGCGAGAGCTCGGCACACTTCCCGCGTCGTTTTCGACAACGCTGATCCCGGTGCGGGAAGAAGTAGTTGGGGCGATCCGACCGGCTCTCCTGGTCCTGTTGGCTGCAGTCGGGCTCGTACTTTTGATTGCCAGCGTAAACGTGGCCAACCT
>JAZFQE010000096.1:0-19985 GCA_036444955.1 Gemmatimonadales bacterium | reverse complement strand
TGTTTGCTCTGGAAGGATGGTTGGTACCCAGCCAGTGGCAGCCTTGAGCTTCGAACCGTCACCCACGAGGTGCGGAATTTCACCGTCTCTCAGCAGCTCCGGATCAAGGTCGGGGGCGGGTTCGTATCCGACTTTCCGAGCAATCATCCGGAACAGTTCACTGAGGGTCACTCCTTTTCCGGAAGCGACGTTATAAACCTCCCCGATCGAGCCCGACGCGACTAACCTCGCGTACGCGTCAACAACGTCCGTCACGTGGAGCAGCTCGCGTGTCACTGCAAGATTTCCTACTCGCACTCTCTGGCCGCCCGTGGCTTTGGCCGCTAGGATTCGGGACGCAAACACAGGCAACACGAAGCGGCTATCCTGTCCGGCTCCGGAATGGGGAAAGGCTCGAGCAATAATTACCTTCAATCCCGTTCTTCGATGCACTTCCAGGCTCGCTATCTCTGCACCGAGCTTAGATGCTGCGTAGATGGAGGTGGGAAGAACATCATCCTCTTCCTTACGCGGTTTAGCGCTACCGATTCCATACACTTCCGATGTTGATACGACGAGGACAACGGGATCCGACCCTGCCGACTCTCTGCCAGAAGCCAGGTTTTCGCAAAGCAGGGCCGTGCCAACGGTGTTGATTTCCCAGGCCGCTCGCGGATTGCTACGCGCATCCGCTCCAGACGCGACGCCGGCCAGGTGAATCACCGCATCGTAAGGACGCTCTCCAACATCTGCAACTGATTCTCGTTTCGTAAGGTCAAGCTCAACAGACTCCGTTTTCTGCTCACCCTTCGCCGCCTCACCCACGGGCCCGATGGCAGCGACTATTTCATGTCCTGCTTCAGAAAGCCGCCCTGTTAAGGCCTGGCCTACAAAGCCGTTCGCACCTGTGACTAGTATTTTCATCGGGGCTCAGGACAATCTCTGTAGATCGGCGTCAACCATCGTCGTAATCAGTTCTTGGAACGAGAGCTTCGGCTCCCATCCCAGAACTCGCCGGGCCTTCGACGCATCCGCAAGCAGGGCGTCAACCTCAGCGGGACGGACAAGTCCGGGATCTACGCTTATGTATTTCTCCCAGTCCAGCTCAACATGCTCAAAGGCAATCTTCACCAAATCACGAACCGAGTGCATCCGACCGGTCCCAATGACGTAATCCTCGGGGTTGTCTTGTTGCAGCATAAGCCACATGGCTTCGACATAGTCTCCCGCATATCCCCAATCTCGCTGCGCGTCGAGATTGCCAAGCTTTAATTCATCAGCCAACCCCAACTTGATCCGCGCCGCCCCGTCAGTGACCTTGCGCGTGACGAATTCGAGGCCCCGTCTAGGCGACTCGTGGTTGAAGAGAATTCCGCTCGTGCAATGCAGACTATACGATTCCCGATAGTTCACCGTGATCCAGTGACCGTACACCTTCGCAATGCCGTATGGAGACCGCGGGTAGAAAGGAGTTGATTCGTGCTGTGGCGAGTCGGCCACGTTCCCGAACATCTCGGAAGAACTCGCCTGGTAGAACCTTGCTACGGGATGTGCGAGGCGGATGGCTTCCAAGATTCTCGTGACGCCGAGCGCTGTGAACTCGCCTGTGAGCACCGGCTGCGACCAACTCGTCGGGACAAAGCTCTGAGCAGCGAGATTGTAGATCTCGTCGGGCTTGAAATCTCCAATTACGGTCGTCAGCGAATGCTGATCCAGCAGATCCGCCGGCACAATCTTCAGCTGTCTCAAGAGATGGCCGATTCGCTCATAAGAATCGTGTGACGTTCGCCGGACTACTCCGACGACATCATACCCCTTGGACAGGAGAAACTCGGCCAAATACGACCCGTCCTGTCCGGTAACCCCGGTGACCAAAGCCTTAGGCATGGCTATCTCCGCAAATCAAAGGGCTTGTAAGCAGACTGGACCCATGGTAAAATTCTCCGCTCAACGAGAACACGTTTGACGTCGAGAGAGTGATATGGCACGAGTCTGCGAGATCTGTGGGAAAGGCCCCAGGACCGGTTTCCACGTAAGCCATGCTAATAACAAGACCAGGAGACGCTGGTATCCCAACCTTCAGCGCATCCGGGCGCTGGTGGGCGGTGTGCCCCGCCGCATCAGGGTGTGCACGGAGTGCATTCGATCCGGCAAGGTGATCAAAGCTCCCAGGGCTCCTCGAACTGCAAGCATAGGTTAAGACAAAGGGGACCGCTGGGTCCCCTTTTTAACTCGCGTCTCACACACGAGCCAGGTCACTCTCCCAGGAGTTCAATCCGAGCCATTTCGGCTCCATCTCCCTCCCGATGACTCAGTTTGACAATCCTCGTATAACCCCCGGGTCGGCTCGCGAAACGAGGTCCCAGCTCAGAAAATAGCTTACCGCTCGCTTTCCGGCTCTTGATACGGCGCTCGACCAACCTGCGCGCGTGTAGGTCGCCACGCCGAGCTAGCGTTATCAGTCGCTCGGCGAAGGGACGTAGCTCTTTCGCCTTCGCCACCGTGGTGACCAACCGCTCGCTCTCAAACAGCGAGGTCGCCATGTTACTTAGCATAGCTCTTCTATGGGACTTGGTGCGTGAAAGCTGCCGCCCCTTGGCTCTGTGGCGCATCAGCCCTCCGCCGCAAGTCCCCCGCCGCGAATCGGGGGTGTACCCTCATTCGTCACCACGAGCTTGGCGTCGACTTCCTCCCACACCATGCCAAAGTTCAGCCCCTCACTTTTCAGCAATTCACCGATCTCGGTGAGGGCTTTCTCGCCAACGTTTTTTACCTTCAGCATGTCCTCTTCCGAGTAACGGACGAGGTCGCCCAAAGTGCTGATGTTGGAGTTCTTCAGCGAATTGATCGATCGCACCGAAAGCCCGCACTCATCGATCGGCTTTTCAAATGCCGCGGCGAGAGCCTCCGTGCCCTGATCGGCTTCAGCTTCCTCCTCGCCGGGAACCATCGGAATCCGACCAAAATCCATGAAGTGTTTGAGGTGCTCCTGCAGCAATCCCGCGGCGTAGGCAATGGCATCCTCCGGCGAGATCGTCCCGTTCGTCTCCACCGAAAGAATTAGACTGTCGAAGTCCGTTCGCTGCCCGACGCGGGTCTCGGCAACAGTGAAGTTCGCCCGCCGAACTGGGTTATAAATCGAGTCGATATTCACGAGATCCACCGGGAGAGATCTATCACCGGGGTGCTGCGACGCCTCCACATAGCCGCGACCCTTGTTCACATAAAATTCCCCGGAGATTTCCAGATCCTCCTGGAGTGTGAACAGCACGTAGTCCGGATCCACAATCTCGACCGATCCGTGCGGCTCGATGCTTCCCGCTCGAACCGGACCGGCTTTCTCCGCTTTGAGATGGAGAACCACCTCATCCACCCCCTCCGCCAAGATTAGGGTCAATCCCTTTAGTCGCTGTATGATCTGGTGTATATCCTCGGCCACTCCCGGAACCGTCTGGTGCTCATGCACCACTCCTTCGAGCCTGAAGCCCCAAATAGCCGACCCGCGAAGCGAGGAAAGCAACATTCTCCGCAGCGCGTTGCCTAATGTGTAGCCGTAACCTCGCTCAAGCGGCTGCAATCTGAACTCGGCTGCATAGCGATCATCCTCTCGCTTGCTCATCTCGACGACCTGAGGTCGCACGAGGCCGGTGAGATCTATCGTCATCGTCACTTTGAATACAGCTCCACGATTAATTGTTCCTGCGCAGCGACCGGGATGGTCTCACGTGTCGGAAGCTCAGTGATCTTTCCCTGGCCGCGATCCGAGTCAACCGAAATCCACGATACCGGAGTGGCCCGCGAGAGAGCTTCGAGGGACAACCGCACCGACGTGAGATCCTTGCTCCGCTCAGCGATCTTCACTTCGTCATTCTGCCTGATCCTGTAGGAGGGAACGTCAACCCGTCTACCGTTGACTTGAACGTGACGGTGCCTCACGAGTTGTCTCGCAGCAGCGCGGCTCGATGCCAGACCCATTCGGTAAACGATGTTGTCCAGACGCAGCTCCAGAGCAATCAAGAGATTCTCGCCCGTGACGCCACGTAGCTTCCTCACTCGGTCGAACGTATTGCGGAACTGACCCTCAGACAGTCCATAGATGCGCTTCACCTTCTGTTTTTCTCGGAGCTGCCTTGCGTATTCGCTGGTCTTGCGCCTGCGACCGGTTGATTGGCCATGCTGACCCGGGGCGTACGCACGCCGCTCAACGGCACATTTCTCGGTGAGGCATCTGGTCCCTTTCAAAAAAAGCTTGGTACCCTCCCGGCGGCAAAGCTTGCAGGCTGGGCCCGTGTACCTCGCCACTTACACTCTCCGCTTCTTGGGCGGCCGACAGCCGTTATGGGGAATCGGTGTCACATCTCTAATCGAGGCAATCTTGAGGCCGGCCGACGCCAGAGCTTGAATCGCCGATTCGCGACCCGAACCAGGCCCCTGGACACGCACATGTACGCGCTTGACACCCAGACTGACCGCTTGCTTTCCACAATGGTCGGCGGCCACGGTGGCCGCAAAAGATGTCGACTTCTTGGAACCCTTGAAGCCCGACTTCCCGGCAGAACCCCACACTATCGTGTTGCCCCGCAAGTCGGTGATGGTGATCAAGGTGTTGTTGAACGTAGCGGTGATGTGCGCGATCCCCTCGGCCTCCACCACTTTCTTTGCCCGTCTAGCTGCCTGTACCCTGTATTTACTTCGTTACCTTCTTCTTGCCCGCGATCGCTCGCCTAGGACCTTTCTTCGTCCGAGCATTGGTGTGAGTACGTTGACCCCTCAGCGGCAACCCCCGCCGATGCCTCATTCCCCGGTAGCTCCCAATGTCCATGAGGCGCTTGACGTTCATCGCCACTTCGGTGCGAAGGGCCCCCTCCACCTTGACGTCACGATCAATAAACTGGCGAAGCATTGCCACTTCAGCGTCAGTGAGATCCTTAACCCGAGTGCCCGAATTGATCCCGGTCATATCCAGAGCTCGACGAGCAATCGGACGACCCACGCCATATATGTACGTGAGAGCGATCTCGACTCTCTTGTCACGTGGCAGGTCGACACCGGCAATACGTGCCATGCCTAACCCTGCCGCTGCTTGTGTTTAGGGTTACGGGTACAGATTACCCTGATCACCCCGCGGCGACGAATCACCTTGCAGTGTTCACAAATCGGTTTGACGCTCGACCGAACTTTCAACCCAGTGCTCCAGCGATTTATTTCAGCCTGGCAATATAGAATGTCCATAAATCAATCGCAAGCAGGGTCACGCACCCCAACAACCCCAGAAGAGGAGTCAGAAAGCTCCGTTTGCCAAGCCTACTCGGGCAGCACCCTCAGCTCTGTGAGCCTCCATTTCGACTCGACTTTCCTGAACGCCATGAACACTGTCTGGCGTAGTTCGTCCTCTGTCCTGCGGACCACGTACCGCCTGACCGCCTCAACATAGCCTTGCTCCTCGCTGCTCTGGCGAATCGTCCGGAACGAGAAGTCCACCTCGGACGTCTCCTCCACAAACGACTGGAGCAGGGCCACTGCCTGAGCGGGGACGAGGGGTCGTGCTGGTTCGGATGAAGGCAGCCGGAGTTCGACAGGATCTGGGCCGGGGACCACTGACCTCATGTCGTGCGCGAGCCATGCTTCTCGCACCCGTCGCGCTTCTCCCTCCAGGCTTGACTGACAGGTCAATCTCCCTCCGGTAGGGATGAGCATGATGAGCGCGGAAATGTGGAGCACCCACTTGAACTCGAGCATGATCAAACCATTTCCGCGATGTGCCTAAGGGCCAGCGCCGGATTGGGGGACTCGGTAACGGGGCGTCCCACGACTAGGTGCGTCGCCCCGGCTCTCGAAGCCACCGCTGGGTCGGCGGTACGTCTCTGATCGACAGCGTTATCACCCTCCATCCTAATCCCAGGCACCACAACCAGCGAGCCAGCGGGCAGCAACTCTCTGACAGCACCGACCTCTTGGGCAGAGCAGACCACTCCGTCCAAGCCCGACTGGGACGCGTTGCTTGCGAGTCGCACAACCACGTCTTCTACCTTGCCACCAAGTGCGACCCCCGCTGCATCCCGCAGCGAGTGACCATCGTGAGACGTGAGAACCGTAACGCCGACGAGCCTCATTTGTCCGCTCTGTTGAGCGGCGGCCTTCATCATCTCGGACCCACCTGAAGCGTGTAGCGTCGCCATGTCCACGCCGATATCGCGAGCCACACTGACGGTCTCTGCCACGATACTGGGTATGTCATGCCATTTGAGGTCGAGAAACACTCTGATCCCTCGCTGCTGAAGCTCGCGGATGATCGAGGGCCCCTCGCGGACATACAGAACAGAACCGATCTTGGCCCATCTGAGGTCCTCCAGCCGATCTAACAGACGCCGCGCATCATCTGCCGAGCGGAAGTCTAGAGCGACAACAATCTCAGGCATGTCGCGCCCACCATTTCGCTAGCTCGAGCGGAACACGCGGGTGGGCGAGCGCAGCAGTCCCCACCGCGACGAGCGATGCCCCGGCCTCGAGATACTGCATCATGTCCTCGGGTTTCCTGATGCCGCCCACCCCGATCACCGGCAGGCCGGTTTCCGCGACGACCACCGTAGTCGCCAGAACCCCGGCTGGGAGCAAGGCCGGGCCGCTCACACCCCCCCTTCCCCCACCCAAGCGGGCGGTCTTGTGCGCTCCATCGAATAGATACCCCGGCAGCGTGTTGATCACAGTAATTCCGGAAGCTCCGGCAGCAGCCGCAACTGCCGCCTTGCGGCCGAGGTCTTCGAGGTTGGGGGTGAGTTTCACGATCACCGGTTTCGAGGTGGCATCGCAGCACCGGATCGTCACATCTCGCAACACCTCCGGATCGTTGTTGAACTCCTCGCCACCCCTCTCAGTGTTTGGACAGGAGACGTTCAGCTCGAAAGCTGCAACAACGGTGGCTGCGGTGAGGCGGCGAATTACCGCTGCGTAGTGGTCAGGCACAGACCCAACGACATTGACGATCACTCGCGCCACCCCTACGTTCGCCTCGAGCCAGGGAATGTCAACCGACGCGACGTGGTCGAGGCCAGGGTTTGCCAAGCCGACGGAGTTGATCATCCCTCCGGAGAACTCCGCCACGCGGGGGGGACGATTACCTTCGCGGGGTTCCGGACTCACCGCTTTGGTCACAATACCGCCGAGGCCGGTCAGGTCAATTACCTCGGCGACTTCACGCCCGAATCCAGCTGTCCCCGCGGCAAGAAGTACTGGATTTTGAAAGTCTGTCCCGAAAACCTCAATCCGCTGAGCGGTGGACGTCACGGATCGACAGACCGCCTGCCAGAGCCTTGCATATCACCGTGGTCCAAGCTCATCGCCCTGGAGCTCTCGGTCTCCATCGCCTGCGGGCTCAACGCCCCGAAGCTCGCGATCCATCAATTCGCGGCTGTTGCTGCCTCGTGTGAGTACAAGTAAAGAGTCCTCCAGGATCGCGAAGCGCTCGTCGCCTTCACCGGTGAGGGCAAGTATGTAAGGCGAGTTGGGATACTCCGCCCGGGCTCGTGCAAGTAGGACGCGTTCGTGCTCGGGGTCGATAGCGGCAGCAGCCAACAGGGCTTTGGGTGCAAGAATCGAATTAGGATAGGCTTCGGCGACTGCCTGAAACTGAGTCGAAGCGAGAGCATATGCCTCGAGCAAGTCCCGCAGCTCTTCAGCCAAGAGGAATCCGTCCAGATCCGACCAGGCCGATTCGGTGCTGTCGCGGACAAGCTTACCCAGTACCACGACGGCGGGTCCCGCCGCGACCGCGGCTCTGGCGTTCGCGCTGCTCGCCCCGACCAATCCTTCGAGCAGCAGGGGAACCTCTCCGAGGTCACCGGTGGTTCGCACCCTATCCATCAAACTGTAGACGCGCGCGAGATATCGCTCTACCTGGTCCCCAGAGACGGCGACCGCTTGCTCATACCGCGCGGCAGCTCGCTCCATCATGCCGTGGGCACTCAGCCGGAGCCCATCGGCGATCAAGATACGAGCCCGCTCCGCACGTGTGAGCCGACCACGGGCAAGAACGGAGTCGGTGAGACGACTTGCACGCGCCGGATATAGCCTCCCGAGCCTTCCGAGGGTTACCTGCCACCTTTCCTCGGAATACGGGCCGTCGACCATCGGGACGAGCGCGTCCACCGCCTCGTTGCCTCTATCGAGCTGCGACAGCGCTCGAGCTCGGTCGAATGCCGCCAGCTCCTCGTCCGTCCGAATCAAATCCTCCAGAGCTAGCTCGTATTCCTCCTGCGCCAGAAAGGCGGTCCCTCGAACCCAATAAGCCTCATCAATCAGACCAGCAGTCGGGTCTTCAACCAACGCCGACAGTACGAGTACGGCCGAATCGGGACGCTCCAATGCGAGATGACACCGGGCAAGCGTCAGCGCGGCTCGTGATCTGAGTCTCGGGTCCGGGCTCGAGTCAACGACCTCCCGTAGGGGATCCACCGCTTGAGAGCAGGAACCGATCTCGTGTAGTGCAATTCCTCGGAGTAATAAAGCGTCGTCCCGATAACCACTATTGGGATACCGCGCAAGCACCGAGTCTGTTTTCACTACCACGCGCGACCAGAGTGATCGGGCCTCGCCGGTACGCCCGTCCCGCCCCGCTTCGCGCGCCTCACCGGCAAGTCTATTGGCGTTGTACAAACCGTTGTAGTAAGCACAGCCAAAGAGGATGGCCGCGCCGCAGAGCGGCATAACAAGACTTGTGAGCAGCGTATGGACTGGTGACTTCACGGAAGAGCAGAATTCAGGATCTTGCTTTCGTAAAGCCGCAAATACTCCAGAATCCCTTCAGCAATAGCCTCCGCCAACACCCGTTGTCCACCTGGCGAGTTCAAGAATTCAGCATCCCTTCTGCTCGTCGCGTATCCGGTCTCGATCAGTATGGCCGGGCGTGTGGCCGCCCTCAAGACGGCATAGTTAGCCTGCTCCACGCCACGGTCTTCACCAGGGTGCATCGCGGCGGCTTTCAGCTGCACGGCTGTGGCAAGCACTGACGACTCGCGTTGGTGTTCGTTCACCTGCAGGTCCCTCATGATGTAGGCCAACGCATCGTCGTCCTGCGATTCACGAACCGCCTCGTATTGTAGTGCTCGGTTCTCCATTGCAGAAACGCGGCGGGCGTTGTCAGTCTGAGACCCGCCCCATATATACGTGTGAACTCCTCTCACCTGCGTGTAACCAGGCCCCCGGGGAAGAGCGTCGACATGGATGCTGACGAACAGATCACAATCATCCACGCACACAGCGGCTCTGTCACTCAGATCAACGCGACGATCGTTGGTTCTAGTCATGATTACTCTGATATCGCGCCGCTCTAGCGCCCTCTGCAGTTCGCGACCGAGGCCAAGGGTGATGTGTTTCTCCCTCACGCCGCGGGGAAGGTACAATCCTGGATTCCCCTGGTCTTCACCACCGTGTCCCGGGTCAACCGCGACCGCGTGCGGCAGCCGCAGTCCGAACTCATTGGGCGCACTGAGCGTCGCACCCGGGGCATCCTGCGCGATACTTCTTCGCGTTTCCTGCGGCGGCGAAACCCTAGTGAGGACCGGGGCTAGGCTTGCTTCCTCAAAACGAGCGGCGATCGGATCGTACCGATAGCCTTCACTGAATACGGAGGGGATGATCACCGAGAGCCACTGGAGCGGTAGATAGAGCGTGTCTGCCTGGCTATACGCGCCGCCCACTAGGTGTATTATCTCGTCACGATGCTCCACCAGCGGCGCGTCCAGAAGGAACCTGAAGGGTTCATCCGCAAAGTAGACGGTTACCCATTCGCCGACTCCAACAGACGAAGAAACCGGCAACACAGCCTCGAGCTGCAGAGCCCGCAGGGCTGGGTGACCACGGTGCTCGAATACCGGAATCTGCGACTCACCTCTTGACGTAGCAACCACCAAAGTGGTGGGCGCGGTACTCGGGGGACAAACTGCCCCAATCGCTGCAATGCAGGGTCCCAAACTTAGCAGCGAGTGAATCATCGGCGGGAACGGAGGGCGCGGGCCATTTCTCTGTCAGCAGCCTTCTTTTTTAGCTCTTCTCGTCTATCGTGCATTTTCTTGCCTCGTGCAAGAGCCATTGTGACTTTCGCAAATCGCCCAGTGATATGTACGTCCAGAGGCACCAGCGTCTGTCCCTTCTGTTCCACTGCTCCGATCAAGCGCCTTATCTCACGACGCTTCATGAGCAGCTTCCGAGACCGCACTGGGTCGTGATTGAAATGCCCACCGGATTCGTACGGCGAGATGTTCATTCCCTCAAGCCAAACTTCCCCAGCTCGGAGGACCCCGTAGGCTCCTTTCAGGCTCACCTTGCCGCTACGTACTGATTTGATTTCTGTACCAGTTAACACAATCCCGGCCTCCCAGGACTCCACGATGTGATAATCATGGCGTGCCTTGGGGTTCCGGGCTATAGTGCGGACGGGGCTCGCTTGGGGCCTTTCTGACACAACGTAACTTCAAGATAGGCAACCGTTTCCGGGCGGTCAAGCACGGCCTTGACTGGCTCGTCAAGCGGATTCTATATTCGGTGCTTCTTCGGAAGAGAGTCAGGCCGAAGTGGTGGAACTGGTAGACGCGCTGCGTTCAGGGCGCAGTGGGCGCAAGCCCGTGGGGGTTCGAATCCCCCCTTCGGCATCTGGTTACAGGGTTAGAGGTTGGAGCACATCACTTCCGGAGACAGAACCCGCTATGTCCCGCGTCGCTAATCCTTGCGGGTTCCCGGTACGCCGAGTTCCGTCATCGCCTCGAGATTCAGCATGTCGTCGACCTCTGCAGCAGACAGAACGCCTTTTTCGACCACCAATTCCCTCACAGTGAGATTCTTTTCCACAGCTTCTTTCGCCAACTTGGCGGCTTCGGAGTATCCAATCTTTGGTGCGAGGGCGGTCACGATGGCCGGACTGCGTTCAAGCCAATACGCGCATTGTTGCGCATCCGCGGTTATTCCATCCACACACCGCTCTGCCAGCACGCGACTGGCGTTTGACAGAATCTCCATGGTGAAAACGAGGTTGTGAGCAATCATCGGCATCATCACGTTCAGCTCGAGCTGGCCGGCTTCCGCGGCGGCAGCTATGGCGGTATCGTTGCCGATTGCTTGATAGCAGACTTGGTTCACCATCTCGGCGATCACGGGGTTGACCTTTCCCGGCATTATGCTCGAACCCGGTTGCACCGCCGGTAGCATTATCTCAGCCAGACCAGTTCGAGGACCCGACGATAGCAGTCTCAAATCGTTCGCCATCTTACTCAGGTCGATCGTGTAGGCGCGCAACACACCGCTGAAGGCTGCGACGTCTCCCATCGACTGCATCAACTGAACCTTATCGTCACCCTCCCGCAATTCGACCTCGCTGACCTCCGACAGGTGCTGCACCATCAGCCTTGGATAGTCGCGTTCGGCGTTCAGTCCTGTCCCTACAGCGGTGCCGCCGATTCCGAGCTCGCGGAGCGAATCGGCGGCCGCTTCGATTCGACTCGCGTTCCGCTTGACCGTATGACCATAGGCGGCAAACTCCTGACCCAAGCGAATCGGCGTCGCGTCCTGGAGATGCGTCCGTCCGGACTTCACAATACCATCAAATTCCTTCCCCTTGGTCAGCAGACTATCTCCGAGTTGAGAGATCGAGCCAAGGAGTTTTGGCAGCATACACAGCGCGGCAAGGCGAATTGCCGTCGGGATTGTATCATTCGTGCTCTGCGCCATGTTGACGTGGTCGTTCGGGTGGATCGGCTTGTACTCACCGCGGTTCCCCCCGAGCAACTCGTTCGCACGATTTGCAAGCACCTCATTGGTGTTCATGTTGTGCGAGGTACCTGCTCCCGCTTGATAGGGATCAACCACAAACTGATCCCGATGCTCGCCGCCAAGTATCTCGTCGGCCGCCGCAATAATCGCGTCGGCGAGTTTGGAGGGCAGCCGTCCGGTCTCCCTATGCGTGACAGCCGCCGAGCGCTTGATCCAGACCATCGCCGTGACAAACGCCGGCATCGGCTTGAGGGCGGAGATGGGGAAATTGTGTCGAGCCCGCTCAGTCTGAATTCCATATAACGCCGAATTCGGTACGGGGAGCTCACCGAGTGGGTCGCGCTCCATCCGTGTGTCGTTCATATCGAGGTTGGTTTCCTTCCCATCATCCGCCTCCCCCAAACTTGCAATCCTCCCGACCGGTTTCAGACAAGATTTATCGCCCCCGTAAGGAACGGATTGGTGCGCCGCTCCGCGCCTACCGTGGTCTCAGGACCATGACCAGAGTAGACAACCGTGCTGTCAGGAAGGCTCATTAGTTCCGTCTCAATACTGCGCAAGAGCGTGCCCGGATCACCCCCGGGAAGATCCGTTCGGCCAACCGACCCCTGGAACAGCGCGTCACCTACAAAGGCAACGCCGTGTCCGACAAAGGCGACGCTTCCGGGACTGTGGCCGGGAACGTGACGGACCTCAAACGTAAGACCCCCGACCTTCATCAGCTCGCCTGGAACCAATTCCTTGTCCGGATCGGGAGGCTTGTTAGGCTTCAGCCCCAGCCACGCACCCTGCTCGCCAATCCCTTCGTAAAGAGGGCGATCGGCGGGATGCAGATGGATCTCCACACCCTCAACCCGCGAGACCTCAGCCACCCCCATTATATGATCGAGGTGAGCGTGCGTGAGCCATACAGCCTGGAGATTCAACTGCTCCAGCTCCATGCGACGGAGGAACAGATTAGCCTCCTCTCCAGGATCGATTATGACAGCATCCGATGTCTCGGCATCCGCCACGATAAAACAGTTCTCGGCGAACGCGCCGTTAGTGAGACAGATGACTCTCAGCTCAGGCAATTGGCTCCCGCACCTTCCTGTCGGCCAAGTATTTCTCGACTGCGATCACTGCGGTTGTGGCATCGCCCACGGCCGTGGTTATTTGCCGCGTGAGTTGGACGCGAAGGTCCCCCGCCGCAAAAAGACCCGGAATCGAAGTCATCATGTTCGCGTCTGTAATGACGTAGCCCGACGGATCATGTTCGAAGTGCTCAATGATCAGCCCCGAGTTGGGCGTGAATCCGATGAAAATGAACACGCCTGTTACATCCAGACTGGATTTTTCGCCCGTTACCGTGTCCTTGAGAGTAAGACTAGTTGATCCCTTCGCTTCTCCCTGAATCTCCTCGACCACCTTGTTCCAGACCACCTCTGTTTTAGGATTTTCAAACAGCCTCGCCTGCAAAATTTTCGCGGCCCTGAACTCGTCCCGTCGGTGGATTACGTACACTTTTTCAGCATATCGAGTTAAATAGGCCGCTTCTTCCACTGCCGCATCCCCACCACCAACGACGGCGATAGTCTCGCCTTTGAAGAAGGCTCCGTCACAGACTGCACAATATGACACACCTCTTCCCGCGTACTCGATTTCGCCGGGCACCCCTAGCTTATCGGGCGTGCCGCCCGCGGTGAGAATCACGGTCGGAGCCCGATATGTTGCACCCAGCTGCGTTTCGACCTCGAACTCCCCCTCAGCATCACGTTTGATGGAGTCTACCGTATCCATCACTATGGTCGCGCCAAATTTCTTCGCGTGATCCGCCATCTTTTCGGCCAGGTCGCTCCCAAGCACGCTCTCAAATCCTGGGTAATCTTCGATTAGCTCGGTGTTGAGCAGCTCACCTCCCGGAAGACCGCGCTCTATCAACACACCGTTTAGCATGCCACGGGCTGCGTACATCGCCGCGCACAGCCCAGCCGGACCACCACCCACTATGATGACGTCGAATCTCTTGTCGTCATTATCACTCATTATTCGTTTGTCCTATGCTTTCAAATCCCGATACGGCCCTCAGCCATTTCAGAAACAGCTCGAACCCCACAGGCGTTCCGAAAGATAACTCACACCGAATCCGGGAGTGGCCCGCTACGTCATCGGCCGAACGTGCGGCTTCCACTTAAAGCTTCGAGTTCTTCAAACCACTCGATCGGCACTGCGGCCGAGCCCAGCTGCCCTCGCCCTGCCGCCACATGGTCGTCTCCATGCCAGTCCGTGCCCCCGGAAAGTAGCAACCCTGCGGCACCTGCCAGGTTTCTGATTCTTCTCCCGGTACTTTCGTCGTGGGACGGATGTATCGCTTCTAGCGCGTCGACACCGCTCGTCTTGAGTTCATCGACGGCGTTGCGGGTAGCTCTATGCTTTAGATGAGCCGCAGATGTTACCCCCCCAGATGCCCTCACCAGCTGCACTACTTCCTCGACGGTAGGTAACACCTTGGGCACGCAACACCGCCTGCCCGCGCCCAGGTAGCGGTCGAAGGCCTCCTGCACATCTGCTACTACACCGAGCTCGACCAGAGCCCGCGCTACGTGGGGTCTACCGAAAACTCCGCCTTGGGCGTGACGCCGCACATCCTCCAGTGAAACAGTCACGCCCGCATCCCTCAGACACCTCACGATCTCCTCGGCCCGCCTTTCTCTCTTTTGCCGCTGGTCAGAGAGGAAGAACTCCAGATCGGCACTATCCAGCGGTAGAAAGTAGGCAAGCAAGTGCAGCTCACCCCAACCCGCGCGCACGCTGAACTCGCACCCACTAACCACACGCACTCCCAGCTCCCCGCCAGCTTCAGCAGCGGTCGGAACTCCAGAGATCGTGTCGTGATCGGTGATCGACAATACTGTGACGCCGGCCGACGAAGCTCGCTCAACGACTTCGACAGGTGGGAGCTCCCCATCTGACGCTGTCGAGTGAACATGTAGATCGACGGAACCCAAGAACTAATCTGAACGCCGGTTGTAGTTTACCTCCGGGCTCGTCCAGGAAGGCTGCGACTGGTGGAAGAGAGCCAACAACTCTGGCTCCGTAAGTTGAGTGAGGGCGACGTCTCGCCGGGGATCTCCAGTGGGCCTGAAGCGGGTGACTCTGCGCTTTCGATTCCTCCCTGCACCCTTCTCAAACACCAGACCGACCTCGTCTCGATCGTAAAAAGAAATCCGACCCGACGGATATACCCACCATCTTTCTCCAGCCACTTCAACTGACCGTCGCGTCACTTACAGAGCTCCGTCGGGGAAATTTTCCAGCGTTTCCTTTACATCGCTCAGGAATCGATCGCCGTCAGCTCCATCTACAACTCGATGATCAAACGCAAGCGACAAAATACCCATTGTACGAATCGCGATCACATCCTGACCATCTTCCAAAGTGATTACTTTCGGACACTTCTCGATCGACCCTATTCCTAGGATTGCCACCTGTGGCTGATTGATGATGGGTGTTCCCGTGGTTGAACCAAACGTCCCGGGGTTAGTGATGGTGAAGGTGCCGTTTTGAACTTCGTCCGGGTTTAGTCTCTTCGTCCGGGCACGCTCCGCAAGATCGACTATTGCTTTGGAGAGCCCCAACACCGACAACTCGTCGGCATTCCTTATTACCGGAACTATCAGACCCCACTCCAGCGCCACGGCGATTCCCAGATTGATCTGATGCCTGTAAATGATCGAGTCGCCGCTCACTGAGCAATTGAGCACCGGATGACGGCCAAGGGCGTCCGCCACGGCCTTGGCAATAAACGAAAGATAAGTCAGCTTCACACCTCTACCGGCGTACTCTGCCTTCTTCGCCTTCCGCAATTCTGCAACGCGCGTATAGTCGATTTCGTAGAACGTGGTGACGTGCGCCGAGATCCTCTTCGATGTCACCATGTGATCGGCGGTCAGCTTCCGAATCCTGCTCATCGGCTCGACCCGATCTCCGGGCCATGCCTCAACCGACGGATGGGACACTCCCGCTAGCAGGGCCGGCGCACGTGGCGCTGCGGCCCGCTCTACAACGACCGCCACACCGCGCGATTCGATGTAGCCAAGTATGTCCTTTTTCGTCACCCGGCCCGCGTGCCCGGTGCCCCGGATTTGCGCTAAGTCTACCTGATGTTCGGCAGCTATTTTCCTCACGAGGGGTGTGGATTTCGTGCGGAGGCGTTCCTCCACCGTTGTTGCAGTCGATCCATCTCCGGGAATGGCCGGCGCGCTCGTCTGAATCCGGACTGGCTCGGCAACCGGTGGCGGCGGCTCAAGTTCCCGCTGTTTCGGCTCTTCTGGTTCCTTGGCTGGCGTGGGGGCGGGGGCAACATCTGTCACGACAGCATCGACGTCGGTCTCGATAACCGCAACGACCGTCTGAACCTCAACAGTTTCGCCTTCACCCACTTTTATCTCAACAAGTTTTCCTCCACTCGGAGACGGGATTTCCGCATCCACTTTGTCGGTTGAAATCTCGAGCAAAGGCTCGTCACGTTTTACTTCATCACCCACCTGCTTGAGCCAACGCGATACCGTCCCCTCCGCAATGGACTCACCCATCTGCGGCATAATTACGTCAACGCGAGCCATTTCATATCTCCTCTAGCACCCCCAACGATACCGGAATCGACCCAGGCAGCGGTATGCAATCATCAATGTCGAACGAGTTTGTAAAATAAGCTGAGCCGCTTCCTCCGGCGAGCGGGCAACGCTGTTGTAGCTTGGTCCGGTCACACCGCTAGTATGCCAACAGCCAGCGAGCAGCCTTCACGATATCATCAGTAGTGGGCAGCACATAGTCCTCGAGAGTCGGGGCGTAGGGTATCGGCGAATCGTGCGCTGTAACTCGCATGATAGGCGCGTCCAGCCATTCGAACGCACCTTCGTTGATTCGGGATGTAATCTCGCCCGCCACACCGCCAGTGCGTGTGTCTTCGTGAACAATGAGAACTTTGTTAGTCTTCTTGACGCTCTCCATGATCGCTTGATCGTCCATCGGAATCAGCGAGCGCAGGTCTATCACCTCCACCGATACCCCATCAGCCGCATTAATTTCGTCAGCGGCGTCGATCGATTTCCACACCATTGCCGACCAGGTAACGATCGTCAGATCAGCGCCCTCGCGGGCAACCCGCGCCCTTCCAATCGGAGTAAGTATTTCTTCGTCCTCCGGAAGGTCTTCTTTGATTCTTCGGTATAAGAACTTGTGCTCAAAGTAGATGACCGGGTCGTCGTCGCGGATAGCAGACTTGATCAGACCCTTTGCGTCCCTCGCCGTCGCCGGGCATACCAGTTTCAGTCCAGGGGTATGAAAGAACGCCGCCTCCGGCATCTGGGAGTGGAAGGGCCCGCCGCGCACGTAACCTCCCGCAGGGCCGCGCACTACAATCGGCGTGGCGAGGCCTGCCCGGTACCGAGCGGTGGCAACATAATTGGTCAGCATATCGTACGCGCACGAGATGAAATCAATGAACTGCATCTCGGCGATCGGGCGCATGCCCATATGTGCCGCCCCCGCAGCTGCGCCCACGATCGCAGCCTCGCTTATCGGTGTATCGATAACGCGGTTCGGCCCGAACCTCTCAAGAAAACCCTCCGTGACCTTGAAAGCTCCACCGTACTCGGCGATATCTTCACCCAGCAGAAAAACCCGCTCATCCCGCTCCAATTCCTCCCACATTCCCTTGCGCAGGGCCTCCAGGTAAGTGACTTCAGCCATCCGGCTCCTCGAACCACAGCCTGCCACTTTCGTAGTTTTCGCTGAAAACTCCGCCGCGAGCGGTCTGACCCTCTGGCAGCGGGTCGTTCTCGCATACCTCGAGCGCATCATCCAACTCTCGGCCCACTCTTCGGTCGATCTGACTCAACTCCTCATCAGTGGCCCAGCTTTCCCCGAGGAGACGCCCGACATATCGATCGATGGGATCTTTGGCCTCCCATTGGGCCAGCTCACTCTGCGGCTGATATCTTTGGTCATCGTGCTCCGCGTGACCTTTGCGGCGGTACGTCAACACTTCCAGCCACCTCATACCTTCACCCTGTCGGGCCTCCCGCACCAACCGGCGAGCGATCTGATAAACTGCGATAACATCGTTGCCATCTACCGAATACCCCGGAACTCCGTAAGCCTTGGCCCTCTCAGCAAGATTCGCGACTTTCGTCTGGCGATCAGTGGGGGTTGAGAACGCGTACCCGTTACTCTCCACTATCACAACTAGGGGCACCTTTTGAACCGCAGCGAAGTTTGCTCCTTCGTGAAACGCTCCCGTACTCGTAGCGCCATCTCCTACGTATACCATGCCAACCCTGGGCTCACCGTTCATTTTGAACGTCAATGCGACGCCCGCCATAACCGGTACCATATCACCCAGGTGAGATATCTGACCCAGATATCCAAGTTTAAGATCATTGAAGTGAATGTTCATTTCCCGGCCCCGAGTGGGACTCGTGGCCTTCGCCATGTACTGGCGGAACACCTCTACCGGCCTGGCACCCTTAACCAGCATAGCTCCCAAGTTACGTATGAGAGGCGAGAGTACATCGCCTTCTTCGAGTGCATATGCAGTCGCCACGCTCTCCCCTTCCTGCCCGAGCGATCTGTATAGGCCGCCGATGACCTTACCCTGTCTGTAAAGGCTGGAGAGGCGCTCCTCCAGGGAGCGGGTCAGTCTTAGGTAGTAGTAGATTGCGAGTAGTTGATCCCGCGGGAGATCCGCGGGCGCGGGAGCCCGGCTCTTGGCGGCCACCTTATCACTGGTCGAGCGCAGCACCGTATCCAGTCGCTTCGACCGCTTTTATGAACTCCTCGGACGCCGCGCTTCCGTCCGTGTACTCTATCTCAGCCACATCCGGAAGCTCAACGAGCACAGCGTACGCGCCGGAAACACCTCTCAGCGCACGCTCCACTGTCCGCATGCAGTGATCGCACGTCATTCCCGATATCTTGAGTTTCAAGTTCGCCATTATGACTACCCGCCGGGATCAGTAATTTCCTCGCACAACGTGAGACTCATCTACCCGGCTATGCACTCGAGTCAGGAAGCGCTTCGCTAGCTTATCGATTTCGCTCTCACCTACTTTGTCGGTGCCAACGGTGACGAGCGTATAATGCCCTCCTTCAGCCGCCACCTTGACGACGACATTCCCAATACTGCCGCTGTAGCTCTTCTTCCGACTTTCCAGCTTCGTACCGTTGAGCTTACCGCCAAAAAAGAGGTCGGCCTCTGCCAGTACCTCGTCTAACGATAAAGAAGTGCGATGGAAATAGCGCATCCCTCAGCTCACGAATGAAGGTTTGAAGTTCCGCAGTCTCAGACTGTTGCCAACTACGCTAAGACTGGACAGCGCCATCGCACCGCTGGCCACGATAGGACTCAGTAGCAGACCAGTGAGCGGATAAAGTATCCCGGCGGCGATCGGTATTCCCAATACATTATAAATGAATGCGAAGAACAGATTGGTCTTGATCGTGCGCATCGTTTGCCGCGAGAGGTCGATCGCCGTCACAACGCCTCCCAAATCACCACGGATCAGCGTGACATCCGAGGCCTCGATTGCGACGTCGGTCCCCGTTCCAATCGCGAATCCAACATCCGCCTGAGCTAGCGCCGGGGCATCGTTGATACCGTCCCCGACCATAGCCACCACGCGACCTTCTTCCTGCAACTTCTCGATTTCTTCCGCCTTTTGGCGTGGCTCGATCTGGGATACTACGCGCGCGATCCCCACCTGCTTCGCTACAACGGTAGCTGCAACGTTGCCGTCTCCGCTCATGATGACGACATCCAGACCCATCTCCTTGATCTGCTCGATCGCCGCTCCTGCGCTATCCTTGATCCGGTCTGCAGTCGCAACAAGTCCTTTCACTTGATCGTCAACAACTACGAGAACCGGAGTCCTGCCTTCGAGCGCGTGTCGGTCGGCCGGCTCCTCAAGGCTGCCGAGTTTGAGACTCCGTTCCTTAGCGTGGCGCACGCTTACGATTTCAACCAGCTGCCCCTCCACTTGTCCTCGGACGCCACGACCTTCCATGGCCACGACGCGAGTTGCATCAGGAATCCGGATCCCGCGCGACTTGACGGCATCGACGATAGCGCCAGCCAGCGGGTGTTCGGATCTGCTTTCGACGGCCGCTGCCAATCGAAGCACCTCTGATGCCCCGACTGTCTTCCCGTCTGCCCCCCGGGCTCCGAGTACGTGGGTAACTGACGGAGCTCCTTCCGTGATGGTCCC